>CAZUTC010000075.1:0-8110 GCA_964623485.1 uncultured bacterium
GTCCTTGGAAAGCCTATAGAGACTGCCAAAAGCTTTGGTTTAAATAGAGCAATATTTTATGCAGCAGCCAAAAGAGGATTTAAACCAAAGCCTACTCCTCCTAAGGAATTGAGGGTGAAGGAAATAAGAGTTCCAGAAAAAAGAAGAAAAGAGATAATAGAGACATTTAAGATAGACCATTTAGGGGATGAGATGGCATATGCGGTGGAGATGAATGGAAAACAGTATTATATGATAGGAAATGAGGTGCAGACAGAGGAAAGCTTTAGAAAACAGATAGAATCAAGGTTTCAAGACAAGTTTGAAAAGGCATGGAAGGAGGCAGTGGAGATATGTAAAAGCTATGATAGAGGAGTTTTACTCTCCCAAAGAGCATTTTATGAAGTTGTTTATAAGCCAAGGAGGGATGAACTGGCAGAAAAATGGAGTAAACTTATTGAAGGGTGAAGAAACCTGAAAAATCCATAGCTTTAACCATATCCCTTTTAATTTTTGTTATTATCTTTGGAATAAAAATATTACAGCATGAAACATTTAACACATACGGATACGATCTTGGGATAAGAGCAAATATAATATGGAATATAAGACATAATCTTAATGTGTTTGATTCTCTACACCAAAGACATGGATTTTCAGGTCATTTCCATCCCATCAGTTTTTTCCTTGCGTTATTTTTTTATCTATGGGAATCACCCATTATGCTTCTTTTACTGAAATGCGTTGCTCTTTCTTTCTCCTTTTACCTTCTTTACCTTATATCCAACTCTTTTTTTATTCCATTTTTATTTTTTTTAAATCCATATTTTTTTGAAATATTAAGGTTTGATTTCCACCCCGAGGTTTTTTCAATACCCCTTATCTTCTTATTTTTTTATTTCATAGAAAAAAAAGAGGTGCTGAAAGCAGTTGTTGGAATTCTCTTTGTTCTTTTATTTAAAGAGGATGGAGGAGTTCTTGTGTTCTCCTTAGGAATATATTTACTTTTTAAAAGATTTAAAAAGTACGGATTTTTTTTAATTTTAATTTCTATTATTTATTTTATACTCGTGGTCTTTCTTTTGTTACCCCACTGGAGTAATAATGAAACTTTAATACAGTATCATTACCCTTCTCTAAATCCTCTCCGGCTTTTTGGCAATCTCTTTTCAACGCGTAAACTGATAAGTTTTTTAAGATTTATGCTTAGCTTTGGATTTCTTCCTCTTTTATCGCTTGAGTTTATACCCGGACTTTTTCTCCTTTTTGAGCATTTTTCCAGTTCATATATACATCAGTATAATCTTACTCATCAATATTCAATTTACATCTTAGCCTTCTCTTTTTTTATATTTCTCAAAGGATTTCATAAATTGGAAAGATTTAAAAAGATTTTAATCAGCTCCCTTATTTTTTTCTCTTCTTTTAATTTTATGCCT
Source organism: uncultured bacterium (assembly GCA_964623485.1). Lineage (GTDB taxonomy): Bacteria > Hydrothermota > Tepidihabitantia > B3-TA06 > CAYQJV01 > CAZUTC01. The sequence continues at coordinate 1,419 of CAZUTC010000075.1, forward strand.
AATTTTTTCAAGGAAGGGATTTCCTTTAAAAGGAAGGCAAGAATAAAGGAAATTATAGAAAATATTCCTAAGAACTCCTCTGTATGTGCAAATAACAATCTCATCCCCCATCTCTGTTTAAGAGATAGTCTCTCTTTTTTCCCTGATTTTAGAAACTATAAGTATATCCTTGTGGATATGAGGGGAAATCTTTATCCTGCAGATTATAAAAAGAGATTTTCTTATATTGACTCTCTTCTTAAAACCAAGAAATATAGAATTAAGGAAAAAACCGATTCAGTGTTTCTTCTTATAAAATTGAATTCTGGGTAACTTAATGTGAGTTTGACAGTTTTTTGGTATTTTAAAAATTTAATCAAGGGTTTGGGAAAATTTCCCCTAAACAATAGAAGTAAGATAAGTTTAATCCAAAAGTACTTACCTTTTTAAAAAATGGTGTAATTATCTTACTTCAATTACTTATTTAAAACCCCTCAGAATATTTTTCTTCAACGGATAATAAACATTCCTATATATCTGTAGCCCTGCCTTCTCATCAATCTCATAGGCATCAATTATATAGACACTACCGCCTGAGCCAAGAAAAGCAAGGTTTTCTGAACTATCATATGTTAGAGTATAAGAGGGTTTGAGAACCTATTTTTACATTTTCCCTTACCTCAGGAAGATTACCCCTCGTCATCGATGTCAAGTTAAATTGGACTTTTAGTTTTATAAATTTTAAAATTGACAAAAAGCATTTAATATATAAAATTTAAAAAAGGAGGAGAAAATGGCAGAATATATTTATCTTACCACTGGGGATGTAATAGAAGCTGATGTGGTGGCAAAAACATATAGGAACCCAAATCTTATCCAGGCTGTAGGAGCAAGGATAAATCAAGGTGATGAGAGATACGACCTGTATATTCCCATTACAGTGATTAAGTTTATATCCAATAAAAAAATGGAAAAGTAAAAGTTTTAAAATTCAAAGTTAGAAAATGGACCAAGGTTAAAAATCCAAGGATTAGCTTTTATTTTTGAGTTTATACCGGAAATTGAATTGTAAAATACACAATTTACAATTTCGGAACCTTGGTTTATTATTGAGTCTCTTATATTGCACCTTTTTATTAAGCAGTTTTTATCAATAGAGACAAAAGGACCTATTATTGATTCTTCTATGCGTGCAGAAGGATGTATCCATACCGGTGGAATTACAAATGAATCATACAGGTTATTTTTTAATGTGAAGTTTTTAAGTAAAAGTTTTCTATTGGTTTTTAATAATGCACTAAGGGTTCCACAGTCATACCATTCCTCCAGTAATACGGGTTTAAACCTGTATCCGTTTTCACACATGAGTCTTAAGGCATCTGTTAATTGGATTTCCCCTTTGGTTTTTATTCCTTTCTTTATTACTGTGTTAATAGTTTGGTACAGAACTTTTGAATCCTTTATATAGTATACTCCTGCAATTGCAAGATTCGTTTTTGGATTTTCCGGTTTTTCTTCCATATTTATTATAAACCCATTCTTTATCTCTACTATCCCAAATCTTTTTGGGTTTTCGACCTCCATTACCCCGATAAAACTTTCTTTTCCTATATAGTTTTTCTTGAATTTTGCTATGGTATCACCCAGTAGAATAAGAACATCTTTTGTATCTTCTTTAAGTCCTCTTGCGACTGCATCTCCAAGACCAAGAGGAAGAGGTTGGATAGCATAATTTAGAGGAAAAGAGAATTTATTACAAGAGGTTATATATTCCTTAAAATCTCTTTGATTCTCTCCTATTATAAAAATTACTTCTTCTATTACATCCTTAAAAGGAACAAGAGAATCAAGTATATGTTCTATTACTTTTTTCCCTGCAACAAATAAAAGTGGTTTTGAAGTATAGAGAGTGTGGGGTCTTGTTCTGGTCCCTTTTCCTGCTACTGGAATTATTACCTTCATAGTTCCTTCTTTAGTTTCTCTATAAGAGGTATTTCAAAAGGGTCTTTATTCCTCTTCAATGCAAGGTAATAACTTACAAAGTCAGTCTGAACTATCAAGGAGAAAAATCTTGTAATGGTTGTGCTACCGTCTGCTTTTATCTCTATAAAAGGTATATCCTTTATAATTCTTTTAATTATCTCTTTTCTTTTTATATTTTTCAAGGGATCCTCTCCTGAGATAAGAAAAAGAATGGTAAAAAATTTTGTTATTTCAGGGAATCCAAGGTATCCCATTATTTCATTGTGGTTCATCTCAGGAAAACAATGAGAATGAGCAAATATCTTTGAGTTTTCATTTAACTGGCATTGAAATCTATAGGCTACTGGGTAAAACTTTTCAGAAAGAGCATAAATTATAGGGATTTTTTTTATAAGACTCTCTGCAATTTTTTCTCCCTGTTTTTCATAGCCTCTCATGTTTCTTTCCAGCACAACAATTGTTTCTTTTATTTCATTTTCTACATTTATTATTTCACTATCATTTAAAAATTTAGCGATGGAGGAGAAAATATATCCAAGAGCAGTCCTGGGAGGAAGCCCTTTGGGAACCTCGTAGTGTTCCAAATTTTTCTGTTTGGCAAGAGAAAGCAGTTCTCCATTGCTACTTACCACAAAAATATTTCTTTGGTTTTGAAACTTTTTAAAATTAAAAATTGTTTCTTCTGTATTTCCAGAGTAACTTACAAATATCAAAAGGGAATTTCTTGTCACATGGGGAGTTGAGTAGTCCTTTGTTAGGATAACGGGAACATCTGATATAGATTTCATGTATTGCTGAAGCAAATCTCCGGATATTCCGGATCCTCCCATACCAAAGTAATGAATTACCATGGGTTTTTCAATTTTTCTGTATTTTTTGGCATAAAATCCTTCGTTGATATGTTGAGGTATACTTTTTATCAAATTCTGCATGTGAGTGCACTTTTTGTAAAGAAGTCCGACAAGTCAGGGAAGTTTTTGGAAAGTTCTTTTTTAAGATACCTTGTAACTTCCAACGGGGTAGAAAAATCTACAGTCTTTTGGACGATTCTCTTTACCTTTTCATATTCCAGTCCCTGGATTATGACCTTTGCTTCGGGAACCATACATGGAATCATGGAAAGTTCATCTACCCCGAATCCTACAAGCAGAGCAATTCCTAAGGGGTCGGATGCTATCTCTCCACATACTCCAACCCATATATGCCCCTGATGGGCAGCTCCGATTGTTCTTTTTATGAGTCTCAAAACAGCAGGATGAAAATGGTCAAAAAGTGCAGAAACTTTTTCATTATTTCTGTCCACCGCAAGTGTATATTGGGTTAAGTCATTTGAACCTATACTAAAGAAGTTTACATACTTTGTAAACTTCTCGGCAAGGAGGGCAGTTGACGGGATTTCCACCATTATTCCTATCTCCATATCTTTATCATAGGGAACTTCCTTTTCTTCAAACTCTTGATATATCTTTTTTAAAATTAATTTTATCTTTCTTATCTCCTCCACTGCATTTACCATGGGAAACATTAATTTTACATTCCCATATGCTGATGCCTTTATTATTGCTTTCAGCTGTCCATAGAAAAAGTCTGGATTGTCTAAGCAGAATCTTATAGCTCTCCATCCAAGAAATGGATTAGGGTCTCTATAATCTGGAATTATTTTGTCCCCTCCGAAGTCAAAGGTTCTTATTATTACAGGCTTTGGTTTCAACTGCTCTGCTGCCTCCTTGTATATGTAAAACTGTTCATCTTCTGTGGGAATCCTTCTTTTCGCAAGAAAAAGATACTCGGTTCTGAACAGCCCTACTCCTTCTGCTTCGTATCTTTTTACAGAATATATTTCACTTAAGAGTTCTATATTGGCAGATACATCTATTCTTTTCCCATCTTTTGTTATGGGAGGAGCATGTTTTTCTAATAGTTCTATTTTTTTGATTTTTAAATTTTCAATTGCTTTTTCATAATACTCTATTTTCTGTTTTGGTGGATTTATAATTACTATTCCTCTTTCTCCATCTACTATTCCTATTTTTCCCTCTTTTGCTCTCTGTAAAAGCCCTTTTACTCCAGTGACAGCAGGTATCTCTAAGGATTTTGCTACTATTGCTACATGGGCAGTTTTACCCGCTGTCTCTAATGCAATTCCTTTTACCTTTTCAGATGTTAAAAGTATTGCCTCCGAGGGTGGAAGATTCCTTGCCATTATTACACAATCTTCCGGAACATCAACAATGGAAAAAGTAGGTCTTCCATAAATATTCTTAATTATTCTGCTGGTTACATCGTATATATCTATTATTCTTTCTTTAAAAAATTGGGCCCCCTGGGCTCTTAAAGGAAGGAGTAATTCATCCACCGCTTTTTTTACTGCATACTCTGCACTGAATCCCTCAGCTATTGTAGACTTAGTTTTTTCAGTGAACTCTTTATCATTTATTACCTGCAGTTGGATATCAAGAAATCCAGATAAGTCCTTTCCCAGTTTTTGAGATATTGAAAGTTTTAAATTCTCCAATTCTTTTTTGGTATTTTCCAGAGCATTTTCAAAATGAGATAACTCCTTTTCTATATTTTCTTTGCTAATTTTTACCTTCTTTATCTCAGGGATATACTCTCTATAAATAATTATCTTTCCAACTCCATATCCTCCAGATGCAGGTATACCCCTTAGAAGCATTTATTCCTCTTTTTCCAAGATTTCTTTTAAAGACTTAAACGCTTCCTCCTCATCAACTCCTTCTACTGAAAGAATCACCTTGCTTCCTTTTTCCACCGCGAGTGAAAGTATGGAAAGAATACTCTTCCCATTTACCCTTATTCCATTTTTAGTAAGCCATACTTTTGATTTGAACTTTTCTGCTGTTTTCACAAAATTTGCTGCAGGTCTTGCATGAAGTCCCACATCTCTTTTTATTTTTATCTCCTTTTCTACCATAAGACCTCCATTCCGGTAAGTACAAGGAGATTGACAAAAAGGGTGGTGGTGGGCGATAGTTTTGAAACATAAAAAATTACGGTAGATACAAAAATAACCGATATTTTTAAAATTTCATGAGGAAAGTTTAAAAAACTTGTGAAAAGTATTCCAGCAGTAATAATTCCAATATTTAAAAATATAAATTTAAGAAACAAGAAGGTATCCATAAATTGTTTTGGGGGATTTACCTGATACTTTATCCCTAAAGGAAATCCCAAGAGTCTTATCCCTTGACATATTATATTATACATAAGTAAAAACCCCAGGGCTCCCATAATCCCTTGGATCATAATAAGAAATGTTGAAAATAAAAGTAAAGCAGGTCTTAAAGTGCTCCATATAACATCATCTCCTACAGCTGCATAATAACTCTCCATATATTTAACAGATTCTGGAGATGCTTTTAAGAGTGTACCAGTTAGATAGGAAGCCATATAGGGATTTGTATTAAATATCTCTATTTTTTTCTTTTTCTCTTTAAATTTTTCTTTTTTTGTAAGTCCTGAAAGTGCAAAGAGTAGACCCGACTTTTGCTGTCCCTTCTCGGACCAGGTTGATTGAATGAACATCTGAAGAACAAAGTTTTTTATGGTTTTTTCAGTAACACCCATACCAGAACCCCCATGAATATTCCGGTTAATGTTTGTATCCAATTTTTTCTGAATCTAAAGTTCTTGGATAGAAATACTACCCCGATAAATATGGAGTTTAAAAGAAGAAGATGATAGGGAATGGTGGGAAGGTATCTTAAAAATCTGAATCCTATCCAGCCTATCGAAATTCCTATAGCTCCAATTAAATATCCTCCTGCAAAATATAAAGAAATAGAGGAGAGGTGTATCAAAGCAATTTTAAAAAAGATGGTTTCCTTCTCTATTCTTTTTAAAAAGTAGTTGTTTATGCTTCTGAGCCTGTAATCTATGAATGCTCCAGCGACACTTCCAATCATTGCAGAAACCAAGGAAATTAAAAAGATGTTTATATTGTGGTTGAGCATTTTTAATAGAGTATAGGATGAGAATGCAGCAAGAGAAGCTCCTTGGGCATCCAAGATTACAGATTTCCCCAAAGGAAATTCAGAAACCCATATAGGCTGTAAAAGAATCCCTAACATTAAACTTTCTTTTAGACTTCCAGTTCCCAAACCTACAAGCATCCCCATAACAATTGGTTGGGATAGTCCAAACTCTCCTAATACATATTTATCAAGCCAAAGAAAAGGAAGTATAAGTCCTATGAGAATAATATGATAATTCATAATAAATTCCTCTTTTTGAGTTCTTTTTCCATATCGGTTTCTTTTGTATGAGGGAATTGTTTTCCTACAATTTTCACATGTTCTTTCACAAACTTTATTATATACTCTATATCTTCATAGTCAATATAAATGAAGGGGGGAATTTCTATTCTGGGCTCTTTTTTTCTTATACCAATGAGTATAAGGGAATTAAAGGTTAAGCCATTTTTATATGAAATAAAAGCATCTTGTAATGACTCAAAGAGAAACATTCTTCTTTCGTTCTCAAAAGTTAGAGAAAGAGGATTTTGAGGAGTGTGAAATAATATTTTTAAGTTTTCAGATATTTTTAAAAAAATATTTTGAGTTTTTTTACTAGAAAATATGAAATCATTTACAACAATAACATTTTTTATTTCTAAGGGTTTTATCCATCCCACCAATATTTGACCATGAATGAGTCTATCATCAACACAAAAAATAGCTTCATTCACTTTCTACTACAAGGTAGTAAGG
>CAZUTC010000076.1:0-8009 GCA_964623485.1 uncultured bacterium
CCGCTTCCTCTTTCAAGAAAACTATTATTTCAAATCTATTCTCAAAGGTTTTTTTAAACTTAAAGATATTAAAAGAAAAGACAAAAAATACAAGGAGGATGGAGAAGACCACAGAGAAGACAAAGAAGCCTGTTATGGAGGTAAGACCGCCTTTAAAAAAGTTTCTTGTTCCTTCTTTTATAATAAACCAGAGATTCACTGCAGTTTTATGAGTTTTTCCTTATCAAAGATTTTTTTATATCCCGAGGTAGCAAAAATCAAAAGTTTCCCTTTTTCTATTTCTTTTTCACATAGAGAACAGACTCGTTCCTTTATCTCTTCTTCCTTCTCCCAGTGGACCTCATCTACTAAGTAAATAAGAGGGTCTTTTATTAAAGCCATGGAAAACATAAGGAGTGTTTTTTCCTTTGATGATAATTCATAAACCCTGTTCTCTTTCAAAGAGGAGAGTCCAAATGTAGATAAAGCCTCTTCTATTTTTTCTTTTTTATTTTTTTTAATCTGTACAATCTCTGAGACAAAGAGGAGATTCTCAATTACTTTTCTGGAGAAGAGAGCCCTGGGCTCTTGGGGGACAAAGCCAATATTCCTTCTTATTTTATAGAGTTTACTTGGTTTTAATTTTTTTAGATCCTGACCTAATACTTCAATTTCTCCTTCGTCGGGCAAAACCATTCCATATATCATCTTAAGCACAAGACTTTTCCCAGAGCCTTTTGGACCTTCTATCCATATTGTTTCGCCAGGATAAGCAGTCATTGAAAAATCCTTTATTATTATTTTCCCATCCAGGGAGATTTTTTTAATATTTTGCAGTTTTAAAGCCACATCTTTATCCTTTGAGATATTGCTTCCGGAGTTAATCCAAAGTATTTGTAAAGTTCTTGATAACTTCCGGATTCTCCAAACCTATCTTCTATTCCTATCCTTTTTATCCTTACTGGAGATTTTTCAGAAAGAACTTCACACACCGCGGACCCAAGTCCTCCGATAATGGAGTGTTCTTCCACGGTTATAACCAGTTTTTTATTGGATGCATGGGTTATTAGTACTTCTTCATCGATAGGTTTTATGGTATGCATATCAATAACCGTGGAAGAGATGCCTTCTTTTTCAAGAATCTTAGAAGCGTTAAGGGAATGATAGACCATGGAGCCAGTAGCCACAATTAGAATTTCTTTGCCTTTTTTTAAGACCTTTCCTTTTCCTATTTTAAACTTTTCATCCTCGGTGTAAACAATGGGAAGACTGGGTCTGGTTAATCTCATGTAACAGAGTCCAGGAGTTTCTGCGATTTCAAAAAGCAGTTTTTTTGTAGCCACTGCATCTGCTGGAGCTACTATTGTTGTTTTAGGGATTATTCTTAAAAGAGCAATATCTTCGATACATTGATGGGAAGCTCCATCCTCTCCTACTGAAATGCCGCTATGGGATGCCACTATCTTTATATTAAAGCCTGAGTATGCGGCCGAGTTTCTTATTTGTTCCCATGGTTTCCCAGTGGCAAATATTGCAAATGTGGAGCAGAATACGGTTTTTCCTGTAGATGCTATTCCAACTGCTGTATCTATCATATCTGCTTCTGAGACTCCCATATCTAAAAATCTTTCGGGGAATACCTCTCCAAATGATGCTGTCTGGGTAGATTTAGCAAGATCGGCATCTAAGACCACAATATCCTTTCTTTTCTTGCCGATTTCTATCAATGCCTCTGCATAAGCCTTTCTTAGAGATACTTTTATCCCAGTTCCATCAATGCCCATTTTAGTTCCTCCTCGGTTGGAGCCCTTCCATGGAATTCAAGATTATTTTCCATGAAAGAGACTCCTTTACCCTTTACTGTTTTTGCTATTATTACCGTGGGTCTTTCCCTTTCTTCTTTTGCCATCTGGAGGGCTGATAAAAGCCCCGGAAATTCATGACCATTTACCGAGACAGCGTTCCATCCAAATGCTCTAAACTTATCCTCTATTGGGTATATATTCTTTACATCCCGTATGAATCCATCCAGCTGCTGGTCATTATTATCCACAATAGCCACCAGATTAGAAAGTCTTCGGTGTCCCGCGGTCATAGCAGCCTCCCATACCTCTCCTTCCTGAAGCTCCCCGTCACCCAACAAACAGTATACATGATAATCCTTTTTATCTATCCTTCCTGCAATTGCCATTCCATTAGCCATTGAAAGTCCATGCCCAAGAGAACCGGTAGGGACCTCTATTCCGGGGACTTTTGTCATAGGATGTCCTTGAAGGGGAGACCCCAGCTTTCTTAAAGAGTCTAAAAGTTTCTCATCAAAATATCCAAGGTCAGCAAGTACTGCATAAAGTGTCGGAGCTGCATGTCCCTTAGAAAGAATAAACCTATCTCTATCCTCCCATTGGGGATTTTTAGGGTCGTGCCTCATTATTTTGTAATACAGACTCACCAAGATTTCCACACAAGATAAGGAACCTCCAGTATGCCCTGAGCGGGCTTTACATAACATGGTGAGAACTTTCTTTCTTATTTCTTTTGTTTTTCTTTTTAAAAAATTTATCTCCTTTTTTTGCATAACTTATAAGCAAGTTTTATTGCCTCTGTCATAGAAAGAGCAGAGGCAACATTTTTATGAGCTATATCAAAGCCTGTTCCATGAAGAGGAGATGTCCTTATAAAGGGGAGCCCCAGGGTAAGGTTTACTCCTTTTCCCTTGGAAAGGAGTTTGGCAGGAATCATAGCTTGGTCATGATACATTGCCACAAATCCATCATATTGAGAAAGAAGATATAATAAGGAGTCCGAAGAGAGAGGACCTTCCACATCCATTCCTTTTTTTTGAGCATGTTTTATTGCGTCTTCTATTTCTTTATCAAAGATTGAAGAAAACTCTCCTGCGTGGGGGCTCAAAGAAAAAACACCTATCTTCGGAGCTCTTGGTAGTTCTTTTTTTAAAAATTCATAAAAAAGTTCTATCTTAGGGATTATTGTGTCTTTTTTTATTTCTTTAAAGATTTCCGGAAGGGGAAGATGCTCTGTTACAAGAACCACTTTGAATATCTTGCTATATCCACACATAGCGTATTTTTTAATTCCAAAGTAATTCGCGATAAAGGAGGTATGACCATCAAAGGAGGGGTCTATTAAAGAGATCCATTTTTTAGATACAGGAGCTGTAACTACTGCTTCTATTTTTTTCTCTTTCAAAAGTTCGCAAGCCCTAAGAATTGCTTCATAGGCTATTTTTGCTGAACTTTTTGATGGTTCTCCTTTACGGTATTTTCGTTTTGGAGTTAACTCCAATTCCAGTTCATATTCTTTTTCTGCATACTTATTGAAGGCATCCTCCCACACATTGGAGGGTCCTATTAGAATGACAGGAATATAAGATACCCTATTTAAGGACTTTACAGTTATTTCAGGTCCTATGCCTGAAGGGTCACCACAGGTGACCCCTATTCTCTGCATATTAAATTATGCACAAAAAAACAAAAAAATCAAGTTTTATTTTCCACCATTCGCTCAATTGCATTAAGGGCTTTTTTAAGGATATTTAAAGGGAGTTTTATTTCATACTTTTCCTCCTTAAGAGATTTATAAAGATTTTCAAGGGTTATTTTTTTCATATCCTCACATATTAAATCATTTCTCGCTGGTATAAACTTCTTTGTTGGATTTTCCTTTTTTAATCTGTGGATTATTCCTTCCTCAGTAGCTATGATGAATATCTTAGATTCTGAATTTTTAACATATTCCACCATTCCACCAGTGCTTAAGATTTTGGTGGCAAGCTTCTGCACTGGGGGTAAACACTCTGGATGTGCAATAACCTCTGCATCTGGGTATCTTCTTTTTAATTCTATTATATCTTTCTTTTTGATTTTCTCATGAACCGGGCAGTATCCATTCCATGGAATTATATCTTTATCTGTATTTTTTGCTACGAAATATGCAAGATTTCTATCAGGAAGAAATATAATTCTTCTTATTTTTAACCTTTTTACTACCTCTATTGCATTTGCAGAGGTGCAGCATATATTAGATTCTGCTTTAATATCTGCATTTGTATTCACATAGCATACAACCTGTGCCTTTGGGTTATTTTTTTTAAAATGAGTAAGTTGAGCTACAGATATTGAATCAGCGAGGGGACATCCTGCATCAAGAGAGGGAATGAGGATTTTCTTCTCTGGGGCAAGGATTTTTGCAGTTTCCGCCATAAATCTTACGCCACAAAAAATAACCACCTTATTCTTGAAATTTCTTATTATTTTAGCAAGTTCTAATGAGTCTCCTACAAAATCTGCTATATCTTGGATTTCTGGAATTTGGTAGTTATGGGCTACCACTGCAATATTTTTTTGTTTTTTTAATTTTTTTATCTTTTCGAGCAGATTCATTTTATAAAGATTAAATATCCCACTACTATTCCTGCAATATCAAATAGAAGGTCCTTATAACTAAAAAATTTTCCTCTTTTCTTGTCCCATATCTCCTTTGAAATGCTTGCAGTTACTACAATTCCCAGAGAAGAAGTTATGGAGGTTTTTTCTTCTATCTCCATTTTACAATAAAATAGATGATAGAACGCCCCTGTCATCAGGGAGGCTACAGTGAGATGGTAAAGTTTATCCTCTCCAAACCATGGGTCCTGTATTTTTTTACCTTTCTTTACTTCTATGCTATCCGGTGATTGTAAAAATATTAAAATAATTAAAAATCCCATTCGAACTTTATTTTGAAGTCATCAAATTCATATGTGGGCTCACTCCATTCCACCTTTATATCTGTAACTTTAGCAAGTCTTGGTCCTACCCTTAATCTTTCTATAAAAGCAAGAATCATACCTTCATCTCCTTCAACAACTACTTCTACATCTCCAGTGGGGAGATTTTTAACATATCCTGTGAGTTTGTATTCCTTCGCGGTTCTTTCAGTAAAAAATCGGTATCCCACCCCTTGAACAACTCCCTTAACAATTATTCTTGCTTTTCTTTCCTTCATTTAAGGATTTTCTCTTTTATTTTTTTTATTGCTTCTTCTGGGGTCCTTACCGGAGTTATTCCTTCTATATTCCAGGTGTTTATACCTAAAATAGGTTTTTTTCTTTTTAATCCGAATGCTATTTCTGAGAGAGTTCCATAGCTTCCGCCTATTGCGATTAAAAAATCTGAGGAAAGAACAATAATCTGGTTTCTTGCTTCATTGAGTCCTGTAACTATTTTAACATCTATATAGGGATTTCCATCTTCCTTTCTATCCGAAGGAATTATTCCCACAACCAATCCTTTCTTATTCTTTGCTCCTTTTGAGGCATACTCCATCACCCCTCCCATTCCTCCACTGATAAGAACCCATCCATTCTCTGCAATAAGTTCCCCAATTCTCTCTGCTATTTTCTTAAGTTTTTCATCACACTGCGATGCTCCTATAACACCTATATGAATTTTATTCATACTCCACTGAAACAAACTTCATGTTTTTACTGTCAAAAACTCCTTTATCTGTTATTCTTAGAGAGGGTATAACCGAAAGGGAGAGAAAGGAAAGAACAAAAAAGGGATTTTCAATGGGGGTTCCTGTCTCTTTAACTTTTTTTAAAATTTCTTTGAACTCTTTAACTACGGTTTCTATACTTCTATCACTCATCAATCCTGCAACCGGAAGGGGGAGGACTCCTTTTATCTCCTGATTTATAGAGACCGCAATTCCTCCTCCTATTTCTTCAAGTTTCTTGGCAACTAAATACATATCTTTTTCTTCTTTCCCTACTATTATGAGGTTATGAGAATCGTGAGCCACCGTAGACCCAAATGCCCCCTTTTTTATTTCAAATCCTTTTACATATCCCTTTGCTATGTTTCCTTTTTTTCCATGTCTTTCTATTACTATTAACTTATCAAGATTTTCTGGCTTTTCTATGATTTCTTCAGTGAGAATCTGTCCCTTTAGTATCTTTATAGCTCTCACTCTTCCTTTATGATGAAATTTAAAGCTGTTTTCATCAATTTTTGGGATTTTTACAGTATTTTTAACATTTTCAGGGATAAAAGCCCTTCCAAACCTTTTTATTAACTTTCCTTCTTTAACAACTATTTTGCCCTTCTTAATCACCATCCAAGGTTTGTTTGAGAAATTTTGGTCTTCAAAAATTGAGATATCTGCAAAAAATCCTGGAGCAATTGCTCCATATCCCTTAAGGTTAAAATAGATGGATGGGTTAAGGGTTACCATTCTTAAAGCAATCTCTAAGGAGATATTATTTTCTATTGCCTTTGAAACAATGAGATTCATATATCCATTGATTAACTCATCAGGATGTTTATCATCCGAAACAAACATCATCCTGGTGTGGTTTAGGTTATTTATGATTGAAACAAGGGAAGTGAGATTTTTTGCTCCCGTGCCCTCTCGTATCATTATCCACATCCCTCTTTTTAATTTCTCCAATGCTTCTTTTGAAGATGTGCATTCATGGTCTGAATATATTCCTGCTGAGATATAAGCATTTAAATATTTTCCTTTAAGTTTTGGAGCATGTCCATCTATTATTTCCTTTTTTGCCTTTTCTATTTTGGAAAGAATATGAGGAGAAGTATTGAGGATACCAGAAAAATCCATTACTTCTCCAATTCCTATTACTTTTTCTTTACTTAAAAGTTTTTCTATATCTTTTGAGTCTATTCTTCCTCCTGCTGTTACGAATCTGCTTTCCGGGACACAGGATGGGACTGTGTAAAATATATCTATTACTGCATCTCTTGATGCATCCAGCATATATAATACTCCGTCGTAGCCTAAAACATTTGCAATTTCATGGGGGTCTGCAATTACAGTTGTGGTGCCCCCTAAGAGTGCAGCCTTTGCAAATTCTTGAGGGACAAGCATTGAGCTTTCTATATGTACATGGGCATCGATAAATCCTGGAACCACTATTTTCCCTTTTAAATCTATCTCAACATTACCTTTATAGTTTTTTCCTATCCCTGCAATTCTATCTTTATATATAGCGATGTCCTGTTTTTCAAACTCTGCGGTAAAGGCATTAAAAACTTTTCCATTTTTTAATACAAGATAAGCATTCTTATCTCCGGTTGCGGTTTTAATCAGGTTCTTCAAACTCAATGTAACCTATATAAGGGAGATTTCTGAACTTTTCGTCAAAGTCAATTCCATAACCAACAACAAATTTATTTGGTATGGTAAAACCAAGATAATCTATTTTTATTTCTACTCTATGTCTTGCTGGTTTATCCAGTAAGGCACATATTTTCAAAGAGTTTGGTTTTCTCAGTTCAAGCATTTCAATGAGGTATTGAAGTGTGAGTCCGGTATCTACGATATCCTCTACTATTATTACATCTCTTCCCTCTATTGGGGAGGTTAAATCAGAGATTATTTTTACTACCCCGGTGGTTTCTGTGCCTGAATTATAACTTGAGACCTGCAGAAAGTCACATGTTATAGGAATATCTATGTGTCTTACCAGATCCGCCAGAAATACCCATGCTCCCTTAAGCACTCCGACAAGCAGAGGATTTTTGTTTTTATAATCAGCAGATATTTTTTTACCTATTTCTTCTACTTTTTGAGCTATTTCTTCTTTTGAGATCAGGTTGTATACTTTTACTTTTTTCATTAATCGGGGCGAGAGGATTTGAACCTCCGACCTCTTGGTCCCGAACCAAGCGCGCTATCCAGACTGCGCTACGCCCCGAAAACGGAGAGGGTGGGATTCGCAACCGATACTTCGCACGAATATCCACCCTTTTTAAACGGAGAGGGTGGGATTCGAACCCACGGTACGCCTTTTAAGCGTACACACGATTTCCAGTCGTGCCCCTTAAGCCACTCGGGCACCTCTCCTTATTATAAAGATAACAAAATATTTCTCTTTGTCAATTTGAATTTTTGTAAATATGGTGTTGCCTCTCCCGGTCCTTCCACAATTGCCCAGGATATGCATCCCATTTTCTGAAGAATTTCAAAAAGATATTGGATTGGTACCTTGAAAAAAGATAAATTTATGA
>CAZUTC010000077.1:0-7949 GCA_964623485.1 uncultured bacterium
TCCTTTCTTAACCCCTTTATATTATATAGCAAAAATATACCACCATGGATAAATTTTTATCTTTCACATTTTCTTAATATACAAAAACCCCTATCTTCAGTTTTATATTCTATGTAACATTTATGTGATTTTTTAGAGGTATAAGATACCGAAAATATAAAGTTTAAAATTTAAGTAGTTTATGTAACATTTATGTTAAGGATTAAACCTGGATGTTGTTGAAGTTATAGAGTTTAAAAAGAGAAATTTTATGTCACTTTTTTGATACTTTTTAGGTTATTTTATATTCTTTTATTTTCCGGTAGAGTTGCATTCTACTTATTTTTAGGGCTTCTGCTGCTTTTTTTAAATTTTTTGTTTTTTCCATTACCTTTTTAATATACTCTTTTTCAAACTTTTTCTTTGCTTTCTTCAATGGTAAAAACTCTTCCCTTTTTATTTTGAGATATTTTAATGCCTTTTTTCTATTTATGAGTTTTTCTTTTTCCATTACAACCGCTCTCTCAATAAAATTTTGCAGTTCTCTCACATTCCCATACCAAGGGTATTTTAAAAGAAAGTCTAAGGCGTCTTGGGTAAAATCCTTGGGTATTGTCCCAAATTTTTCTGCATAGAACACCGTATAGTATTTGAGCAGTGGAACAATATCTTCTTTTCGCTCTCTTAACGGAGGGATATAAAGGGAAAAAGAATTTAATCTAAAGAAAAGGTCCTTTCTAAAGTTTCCCTTTTCCACTTCTTTTTCAAGATTTCTATTTGTTGCAGCAATTATTCTGGTATCGATTTCTGTTGTCTTTGTATCTCCCAGTCTTTCAAATCTTTTTTCTTCGATAAACCTTAAAAGTTTTGGCTGTAAAAATAGTGGCATATCTCCTATCTCATTTAGAAAAAGAGTTCCTCCCTCTGCCTCCTCTATTCTCCCTTTTTTATCCTTAGCCGCTCCAGTAAATGCTCCTTTTTTATAACCGAATAGCTCAGACTCCAAAAGTTCAGCTGGAATTGCAGCACAGTTTATCTTTATGAATTTTTTATCTTTCCTTTTGCTTGAAAGATGAATCAAAGTGGCAAGAAGATCCTTTCCTGTTCCAGTCTCTCCGGTTATCAAAACCGCTGAATCCAAATCCTTCACATTATCAATGAATTCATAAATCTTCTTTACTGTAGAAGAACTCCCTATAATTTTATAAAAAGAGGTTATCTTCTTTTGGTATGTATCCTTTTCTTCGAGTAATCTTTTTTTATCCAAGGCATTTTTTAATGTTACAAAGAGTCTTTCACTCTCGATTGGTTTTTCTAAAAAATCAAACGCCCCTTCTTTTATTGCTCTTACTGCATCCTTTATTTCTCCATACCCTGATATCATTATTATCTGGGTTTTAGGAGATATCTTTTTTAAAGAGGGTATCAGGTCTATTCCATTTCCATCCGGAAGCCTCATATCCAGGAGTATAACATCAGGGTTTAGATATATCTTTTCAAAGATTTCCTCTGCTGTTTTTGCAAGAATTGGTTTATATCCTTTATTTTTTAAAAGAGATGCAAGATTTTTTAAAATCACTTCCTCATCATCCACCACCAGGACTCGCATCTACTTCTTTAAAAATTTGTTAAGATAATCGGTGGATATTTCACCCTTTTTAAATTGAGGATCCTCAAGAACCTTCAGGTAAAATGAAATTGTGGTTTTTATTCCCTCTATGTAAAACTCCTCAAGAGCTCTTTTCATCCTCTTTATTGCCTCCTCCCTTGAATTACCATATGCTATTACTTTTGCAATCAAGGAGTCGTAATATGGAGGAATTGTATATCCTGCATATATATGGCTATCCACCCTTACTCCTGGTCCTCCAGGAAGATGAAGATACTCTATTTTCCCCGGGGTTGGCATAAACTCTCTTTCAGGATCCTCTGCGTTTATTCTACACTCTATCGCATGCATCTTAGGCATCAAGAAACTTTTATTTATGGAAAGTTTTTCCCCAGCTGCAACAAGTATCTGTTCCTTTATCAAATCAATGGATGTAACAATTTCTGTAACAGGATGCTCAACCTGAATCCTTGTATTCATCTCCATGAAGTAAAAATTTCCTTCTTTATCCAAGAGAAACTCCACGGTTCCTGCGCTTATATAGTTTATATATTTTGCTCCTCTCACTGCTGCATCACCCATTTTTTTCCTTAGCTCGGGATTAACAGCAGGAGATGGTGCCTCTTCTATAAGTTTCTGATGCCTTCGTTGAATTGAACATTCCCTCTCTCCAAGATGTATCACATTCCCGTGAGTATCTGCTATCAACTGGATCTCAACATGTCTTGGAGACTCTATGTATTTTTCTAAGTAAATCTTTTCGTCTCCAAAGGATACCTTTGCTTCTGCCTTTGCCATTCTGTATCCCGTTTCAAGTTCCCGCTCATCACGAGCAAGTCTCATTCCTTTTCCTCCTCCACCCAGGGATGCCTTTAGCAGGACAGGATATCCAAATTGTTTTGCAAGGTCTTTTGCCTCTTTAAGAGAATTAACTTCTCCTTTACTACCAGGAATTACTGGAAGTCCTGCCTCTTCCATCATCTTTTTTGCCAAACTCTTATCTCCCATTTTTCTCATTACATCCGGTGGAGGTCCTATAAATTTTATTCCAGACTCTTCCACTGCCTCAGCAAATGTAGGGTTTTCAGCAAGAAATCCATACCCAGGATGAAGGGCATCACATCCCGTGGCTTCTGCTGCTCCTATTACATTAAAAAACTTCAAATAACTTTCATTACTGGGAGCAGGACCTATGCATATACTTTCATCTGCAAGCATCGTGTGAAGTGAATTCTTATCAGCCTCAGAGTATACAGCCACAGTTTTTACTCCAAGCTCCTTACATGCCCTTATTATTCTTACTGCAATCTCTCCTCTATTTGCCACCAGTATTTTTTTAAACATCTATAATGGTTCTATAAGAAACAGCTCCTGTCCAAACTCCACAGGTTGAGCATTTTCTGCAAGGATCTCTACTATTTTCCCATCAACATCTGACTCTATCTCATTCATGAGTTTCATAGCTTCAATTATGCATAAAACCTGACCTTTTTTTACAGTATCTCCGACCTCAACATAGGGAGGGGCATCAGGAGCAGGGGCTCGGTAGAATGTACCCACCATAGGAGCCTTTATAGCTACGAGGTTTTTCTTTTCCTTTTTCTCTTCTTTTTTCTCCTTTACCTCCTTAGGAACCTCCGAAACCTTTGGAGAAGGGGAAGGAATTGAAGGTAAAGTAGAGGTAACAGATACTGAGTTTTGAGATACCTTCTTTATCTTCACCTTTCTTCCAAAGAAAAAGGTTACCTCCAATTCTGCAATATTTGCTTTTTCTACAATTTTTACAAGTTCTTCTATCTTTTTTATATTCATGTCTTCTCCTTTTTAAATTTCAATAAGTTCTTTTGTAAACTTTGTAAGAACCTCAATACCATTTTTTCTCACCACAACCGTATCTTCAATTCTCACTCCCCCAAAATCAGGCAGGTATACCCCAGGCTCAATGGTAACTACTGAATTTTCTCTTATCTTTGAATTAGATAGAAAAGAAAGTCTGGGAAGTTCATGAATTTCAAGTCCCACACCATGTCCGAGAGAATGTCCAAAATACTTTCCATAGCCTTCTTTTTTTATCACCTCTCTTGCAATACTGTCTGCTTCTTTACATAGCATACCAGGTTTTATTCTATTTATTGCTTCTTCCTGAGCTTTTTTTACTATCTCATATATTTTCTTCTGCTTCTTACTTGCCTTTCCTATTACCACTGTTCTCGTAAAATCCGCATGATAACCTTTATAAACTGCTCCAAAGTCCAATGTTACAAAATCTCCCTTTTTAAGCCTTCTCTCTCCCGGCTTTCCATGGGGCATAGCGGACTTCTCGCCCGAGACAACAATGGTATCAAAAGAAGGTTTATCAGCTCCTTTTTTCTTCATCTGGTAATCTATTTCTGCTGCAATATCATTTTCCTTTATCCCTGGTCTTAGCAATTTTAGAACTTCTTCAAACACTGAGATAGTAATCTCACAAGCCTTTTTTATTTTTTTTATCTCTTCCTCCTCCTTTACCTCTCTCATCCCTTCTACAATACCTTTTGATGCCTTCCACTTTTTATCCCTGGTCTTTTTTCTAATATCCATGAAATCCTCATAAGAGATATGTTTTGCTTCAAAAAGAATATTTTTCACCTTTTTAAATCCTGTTGATTTGGTAAGCCTTTCAAAAAGGGGACTCTTGGTTATTAACACCATAGCACTTTCCACTTCCTTTTTAGCCTGTTCTTCATATCTGAAATCTGTAACAAAAACAGCTCTTTCTCCCACAAAAAGCAAACCATTACTTCCAGTATATCCTATAAGATATCTTATATTGGGAAGACTAAAAATAAGAAAACCCTGAGCTCTATTCTCATTTATTCTTTTTCTTAATTCATTCATTCTTCTCTTCATAAATTCTCCTCTTTAATTCCTCTATTTTTCTTTCTACCTCTTTATCCTCTGGATTTATTGCATAAATTCTTTCATAAACAGCAAGGGCTTCCTTATAATAGCCTTGGGATTCGTAAAGCTCTGCAATGCTCTTTGTTATAAATGGCACAGTCTCTACCTTCTCTTCTTTTTTAATCCTTTCCCCTTTTAAAAAATTTATTGCCTGTTCTACTCTCTTTTTGAGCTCTTCATCTTTAATTTTTTCTGCTATTAAGTAAAGCCTCTTATAAGAAAATTCATCATAAGGATTGTTTTTTATGGAGATTTCCAAGGTTTTTCTTGCACCAAAGTAATTTCCTTCATTTTCATAAATTTCTGAAAGTATATAATAGGGAAGTAGAAAATTAGGATACTTTTCCATAAGCTCTGTGAGAGCCTTTTTCACATCTTCCTTCTCAGAAATTTTGAGCAACTTTTTTATTTTTTTGATGCTATCCTCACTTTTTCAAATAAAATGGCTGGGGATATAAATCCTGGGAGCTCTTTTGTTTTATTTCCTATTTCCTTTACCTGATTTAAAAGAGAATAGATATTACCTGCAATTGCAAGGTCTTTCACTCTTCCGGTAATCTCACCATGCTCTACCATATAGCCATGGGATACAGTCACAGAAAATGCTCCTGCCATTGTATTAGCCATTCCTCCACCCAGAACCTCCTTAACAATCACACCTTTTTTGATCTCTTGAAGCATACTTTCAAAATCCTTATCCTGTCTTTCTATCACAATATTTGTGGTACCTGGATTTGAGGAATTTGCATAACTTCGTATAGAATTCCCGGTGGTCTTTCTCTTAGCCTTTGCTGCGGTCTGTAAATCAAATAGAAATCCTTTAAAAATTCCTTTATCTATAATAGAATTTCTTTGGTGAGGAACTCCTTCCCCATCCCATGGAGCACTATACACTTTATAATCAAGAAGAGGATCATCGTATATGGAGATTCTCTCGTCGCATATTTTTTTATCTTCACTCTCCACAAGCGGGGAAACTCTTTTTATAAAATTTACTCCATTTATTCCTTGGGCAAGGGCAGGAAATATTATAGAGGAAAGTGCATCTGGATAAAAAATCACATCGTATATTCCCTCTTTGAACTTCACTTTTTTCTCTATAAATTCCTTCTCTTTCTTTATCCAAGCTCTCACTTCATCAATGGGAAACTCTTTTCCATCCGAAAGATTGAAAAACTCGGTTGAAGAAACAAGCCCCTCATCTGTAACTCTGAGAAACGAAACGAATAGATAAAAAGCACTCTTTTTAAAAAGCAAAGATAATCCAGAACTGTTTTTTAGATTTCTTTCCCACTTGGTATTAACAAGTGTAATGTCCACCTTCATCTCTTCATCAATGGTTTTAATAGTATCAACTATCTCTCTCCCTATTTCCAAAAGTTTTGAAGAACTTAGATTTTCAATTTTTTTGTTTGTTACTTTTAAAGAGGAATAAGAGGATAAGGAGGGAAAATCAAAGAAGGCAGGCTCTCCATATTTGGAAAGATGAACTGCATTATCTGCTGTCTCCTTTAATCTTTTCTCGCTATTTGTACTGGAAAATCCGAGTTTTCCATTACTTATAACTCTTATACCATAGCCCTCTTCTTCTTTCACACTTATAGAATAAGGAAAGTCTGTTTTGAATTTCACCGTCGTTTTAATAGACTTTTCATAAATAATCTCTGACTTTATCCCTTTTCTTTTCAAGCTTTGAATTATTTTTTCCATTATTTTCCTCCTATAACCACATTTTTTATCCTTAAATGGGGACCTCCCAAACCTACAGGTAGTGGTTGTTGGCCATTTTTCCCACACCCTCCTATTCCTCCAAAAATAATCAAATCGTCTGCTATCATTTCTATATTTCTTAGAGTCTCAAAAACATTGCCAGAAAGGGTTATATCTCTGAGCATCTTTTTCTTTTTCCCTTTTTCTATTAGATATCCATACTGGGCCGAAAATACAAAACTTTCAAGCTCCGTCATCCCTCCTCTGGAGCCTATCACATAAATTGCCTTTTTTGTATCAAAGAGTTCTTCTTTTTTGTGAGGTCCTTTCTCTATAATGGTATTGGTCATCCTTACTATAGGAGGAAATCTATAATTTATGCTCCTTGCATTTCCTGTGGGAGCTTCTCCTAATTCATAGCCTGTTTCTTTTGAATTCAAATGACCTGCAATTGCTCCTTCATATATAAGATATGTTTTTTTTGCTTCCACGCCATCCTCATCAAACCCAATACTCCCTCTTTCTTCTTTTATAGTTCCATCATCTACTGCATTCAAGAATTCTACACCATATTTTTTCCCCACATGCATCAGTCTTTTTAGATTCTCATTTCCTTGAAGATGGTCTCCCTCTGAAAGATGTCCAAATGCCTCATGGATAAAGATCCCAGCAAGTAGTGGGTCTACTATAACGGTATATACTCCCGCAGACACAGGCTCAGCCGATAGAAGATCCACAGCGGTCTTTGCAACATTCTCTGCTATTTCCTCTTTATCCTTGAGATACTTAAAACCCTTCCTTTTTCCAAATGCTCTGGAATAGGTCTGAATATTGCTACCATCCTTTGCAATAGCAGTAAGCCCTATACCTTCGTAGTTTCTTTCTTCCTCTATATATCTTCCCTCAGTGGAAAGAAATACTTTTTTAATGTACATATCTTGATATATAGAAACCGTAGAAACTATTTTTTCGGGTTTAAGCAGAATCTGGTTATACCTTTCTAACAGTTCCTTTTTCACCTCCAAAGGAGTTCTTCGTGGGTCTTTATCTTTCTCTATATTAATAACTTTTTTGAAGGGAGGAAGTAGAAATAAAGATCTTTCTCTTCTTGGTAGTTTTTTAGTTGCCTTTACTACCCCTTTTAACACATTTTCTAAAGAACCGTTAATTTTATTAAAGGAAACATATCCCCAGTTCCCATTGATAAAAAATCTTATTATCCCTCCTCTTTCCTCCTTTTTTTCTATTTTTTCAAGGTTTTTTCCCCTAAAAAGTATAGATGTAGTCTCTCTTTCCTCTATTCTTACATCTGCATATGTAATCTTTGGTATAGATATCAACTTTTCCAAAATTTTTTTCATTTTTCCTCCTTAATTAATTTTCCTCAAGATTTTGGTTTTGTCAAGTTTATTATTTTAAATATAATGTAGATTCGCCTTATCTTATTAAAACTGAATAAATCTTTTAAATTAATAAAAATTAACTCCTCTTGAGGGTTAGAAAAAATTTTCAGGGTTGCGAGACGATGTATTTTTAAATTATTGTTTTGAAGCAATTCGTTAAACCAAAAACAGAAGAACTTAATATTTTTAATTCTTCCTATCTGCATTTTTCCTTTCTGCTTTATTAATTTAAAATCATACTTGACTTTTAGGGTTTTTTTCATATAATTAATCTGTGAATAGATTAAATACCTCGGTAAGATATACTA
>CAZUTC010000078.1:0-7842 GCA_964623485.1 uncultured bacterium
GGTAACAAACTCCCGGCTATGACAAAACCAAAAGGGTTATATAATTATTTTGAAGGCTTAACAAATTTTAACAGAATGGGTAAAAGAATCAAGGTTGTTATGAATGCCATTGCAACCCCTATTACTACCACTGCTCCAAATGTAGTGTAACCTTGGTACTTACATAAGAGAAGCGAACCAAATGCAGCAATGGTGGTGAGTGATGTGTAAAGTATTGCACGACCTATAAGAGTAAAAACTTTGTAAGAAGAGCCTTCTTTTAAATACCTGTGAATAACATGAACCGCATCATCTATTCCAATACCAATTATAAGGGGAAGTGCAAGGACATTTAAAAAATTGAATTTGACTCCTACTATGCCCATTACTGCAAAGGTAAAAAGAAAGGCGAATATAACGGGAAGGTATGCCCAAAAAGCCAGTTTAAAACTTTTGAAATCCAGTAGTAAGATTATAAAGATAATAATAAATACAAAAATAACTGCCTTTTTTGCTTCTTTCTTCCCCTCTTCCCACAAAATCCTCATAAGAATGGGAAGTCCAGTTGCATTGGTGATTTTGAGAATTTTATCCATGGTGCTTCCTTTGCCAATATCCTCCCATACATCCTTTCTTAAAAAAATACTGAGCAAAAATAAAGAACCATCGGAGGAGACATATTTATCTTGCAGTTCTTGGGGAATATCTTTCATGGTAATAAATCGAGGCATAGAGGCATCAAGTATGAATGGTTTAAAGATAGAATAAAAATCCTTGTTTAAATTTTTTAAGATTTTTTCATCTGAATTTTTAATCAGTTGTTTTATTTCATCGAAGATACCACCATTTATAAGTTCGTTACATCGAGTATTTATTCTATCAAGCCCTAAGATATAAGACATGGTTTCAATTTCTGCTATGTTATCTTTTAATCTTCTGATTTCAGAAAGTAGAAGTTTTTTATCAGGATGATGAAGTTTGAATTTATAAGCCCGACTATGAATTTTTTTAAGATAAGGTATTTTGGATTGCTGTAATTCTTTTGAAGGAAGGTAAAGATGGATACCCTCCACAAAACTTACTCCTGGTATTTTTTTTATAGAATCCGCAAGGTTTTGAGCCTCCTTTATGTTTTTTGCAAGAACCATAATATAATCTGTTGACATTCCAAATCGTTTTATCACTGTATCCTGAGTTAAGACTGAAGAAAGTCCCGGAGCCTCCAGTTTGATGGGGTTTGTCTCTATTTTGATTTTTTTTATTGCAAATGGAGAAAGGAGAAGTAAAAATGCAAGGATACTCAGTACCAGTATTTTTTTATTTTTTATTCCTTCGGATACTTTGCCAAGATAGGGAGCAGTTAAGTTTTTTCTTTCAAACTTTTTGCCAAACAGTCTAATAAGTGCGGGTAAGATTGTTGTGGTGGCAACCATAGTAGAGATGATTCCTATACTTATAACCAGCCCCAGTTCCTTCAGTACATCAAAATTGGTGAAATAAAGAGAGAAGAATGCCGCTGCTGTGGTAATGGCTCCGGTGAATATTCCCTTTCCAGCCTTCCCGAGAACACCTCTAACTCCCTCTTTTTCAGTGGAGGCTTGGAAAATATGTATGGAATAGTCAATTCCAAGTCCTATGAGGATAACAGCCACTGAGGCTGTCATTATGTTAAGTCTACCTATTAGAATCCTTGTAATACCAAGGTCCCAAACAATACCAAAAATAAGAGGGACTCCGGCAAGCAGTGGAGCCTGGAGTATTCTAAATCCAAGAATGAAGAGAAAAATAACAAGAATAAAGGAAACAATGGTAGATAGGTTCATATCATTTAAACCCGTTATATATTCATCCCTTGATATTGAATAGATTCCGGTATCCCTTATTTTTGTTTTTGGATGGTTTTTTTCTATTTTCTTTATGAGCTCTCTTATGAGTTCGACCCCCTTTCTCAAGGAGTTGAGACCAGATAAAGGCATCTTAGGTTGAACCGATATCAAAACCATTTTATTGTCCAGGGATTTAAAGTATAGGGGACCGAAAAGTAATTCTTTGGTTCCCAAGGCAAAATACCTTTTTTCATTATCACGAAGATATCTTTTCATTCCGTAGAGAAAATCCTCAAGGGCAATAAGAGACATGGTTAATTGTAACTCCTGGGTTTGAAGATTTTCCTCCTTCTGTATGTATTCTTTTTCTGTTTCGTTGTTGAGATTTAAAAGAAAGGAGTCAATGTTTGCGGTTAAAAGATTTGAGATACTTTTTATAGAGATGCTATCCATAAGCATAAGTCCATGTTTTTTTAGAAAATTTTCAGGCTGCTTTAGGGTTACAGATTTCACATATTTCTTAAGGGTGGAAAGCGAACAGGCAGTTTCTTCTGCAATCTTCAAAAGAGAGTCTGGAACCGGATTTTCTACCACTATGATTATTCCACCTTCACTGCCAAACTTCTCCAATACCAGTTTATAATTCTTTAAGGAAGGATGTCCTTTTGGGATAAGAGTATACCATGTCATATCAAGGTGAAGCCTAAGAGCCAAAATACCCATTAAAACAGTAAAAAGCGTACCCCCTCCAAAGACAATCCAGGGTTTTTTTAAAGAAAAAGAGGTAATTTTTTCAAAGAGCTTCTCTCTTATCTCCATTTACCTCATGATATACCGGTTTTTTTATATGTCAAAATATATGGTTGACTTTTTAAACAAGATATATAACATTTTTAAAAGGAGGATAATATGAAGCATAAAATGTTTTTATTTATTTTTCTTCCTTTGGGCTCCATTTTTGCCACTCTTCCTTTTGGTAGATATATTTTAAAGGAGCCCATTGAAATAAAGAAAATAGAGAAAAATCCCTTAAAGAAGAGATATAACTACCTCTATGAATTCTCGGAAATAGCAAGTTTTCTTGCAAATTGGCAACTGGATGTTCCAGATAGTGCTGATTATGGAGGGATAATAGAGGCAGAATCAGGAAGCCTAAGAGATGTCATCCAGACAGACAATACCTTAGAGGCAATATGGGTATGGTCTACCTATGCGTTATTGACAAAAGATACCGAAAGATTTAAGGAGAATATAGAAAAGGCATGGATTTATGTAACAAATTATCCAGCATGGAAAGAGGAGGGAGAACCGGGGAATGATTACTATCGGGTTCACAACTCTGCCTGGGGGATAGCAGCAGAAAGGGCATACCGAGAGGCTTACGAGGATGAGTCCTATACCTGGTATCGGGATAGTTGTGCAGAATACATATCTACCCATTATTTGAATATATACCATCCAGTTAAAACATGGAAATATATAAATGCCTTTTGTCAAGGATGGGCAGCAGGCTGGCTTTATAAGGAAGCAAAAGAGACTAATGATTCCTCCCATTTGGATAGTGCCTTGGTATTTGGAGAAAGGCTTATAGAATGGGTAGAGGAAAACCCTGATACCAACCTTTCTGAGGAGAGATGGGCAATGTCTTCAGGCACCGTTGTTTGGGGAGTATGTAATACTGTGTTTCAAGAAGACCCAGAATATGGAAAATCCTGGATAGAAGATTATGGAGAAAAGGTGGATACATTTCAAGAGTATAGAAGCATACCCTGGGATTATGGATGGGATAATTCTTGGAACATAGCCTATGCAAATGCTCACCATGCCATGTATGAAATTTCAAAGGATACCCAATATGCAAGGCATCATAAATGGTTGACGCATCTCCTTCTATCTTATGATATGGATGGGGATGGGGGGATACCTGCATCCACCCAAGACTCCTGTGATGAAGACATGACATGGATTTCAGCATATTTATGCCTTAAAGGACTATTCCCTCTTATTGGAACTCCTTTAGAAAGTGATGCAGGAATTCTTGAATTTGTAGGGATTGAAGACTCATCCTGGTTTTCACCTCAAGATACCCTGGATGTTAAGATAGTGGTCTCCAACTTTGGTCTTGAAAAAACAGAAGAATTTAGTATTATTGTCTCCGGAGTTTTGAAAGATACTGTGTTTACTTCCTTAGATTTTCTTGAAACAGACACATTAGAAATAGGGCAGGTTGAACTAAAGGAGGGGAGATTCAAATTATCCGCTCAAATTCACTGGAATCAAGATGAGAATCCTCAAAACGATACCCTGTCTTTAACTATTTTTGTGGGTTCAGGAGGTATAACAGAAAAGCCTATCCCAAGGGTTGTTTTTATAGAGACAAAAGAAAGGTTTGAAGAGTTCCAAATATTTGATATCTCTGGTAGAAGACTGAAAAGTAAGACAGAGCTTCCAAAAGGAGTTTATTTTGGATTGAAAAAGGGAAAGGTGTTTAAACTTATAAAGGCAAATTAACCTTAATCTTCTGCCTTTTTAAAAAATGTTTCTTTCAAAAGGATTACTATCACAGAGACTACAATGGATGCATCTGCAACATTAAATGTGTACCATCTAAAATCACCTATTCCCATATCAATAAAATCCACCACTCTTCCTCTTAAAAATCTGTCTACAATATTACCAAGTCCTCCACCGAGAATAATACCTAAGAATAAAAGATAAAATTTTGAATGGGTTCTTAAAATTAAATAAAGAACAAAGAATACCCCCAGAAAGGGCAAAAGATAGTATATCCAGTTTGGTCCAAAGGAGAAGCCAAAGAGTCCTCTTTCGTTATATATAAAGGTTATTCTTGCAAAATCTCCTATAACCCTTACTGTTTGGTGAAGATAAAGGCTTCTCTCCACAAGATATTTTGTAAATTGATCTAAAAAAAGAATAATCGCAGCAGGCAGATAAGCATATAAAATCCTTTTTTTCACAAGAATTAGTTTACTCTACTTTTTCGAAAAGTCAAGGATGGAAACCTTTGTCGTTGTCCCAAAGCCTTTTAAATATCTTATTATCCTTCTATACTCAAGAAAAATCCTATTTTAAGTTCGTATTTTATATATAGGTTCATACTTCTTAAAATAAAAAATTCCTAAACAAGAACTTTGGGAGTTTTTCCTAAGAACTCTGCTGCAGTTATTATCTTTTTGTTTAACTTCCTTGCAACCTCCCAAACCTCTTGGGTATGTTCCCTAAACCTTGCCTCCCTTGGGAGATGATGGTCATAAATAATAAGTTCTGTCTCTGTATTTTTTAATATTTTTATGACATTTTCTATGGTTCTTTTGAGGTTAATCCTTGTAAGCAGATAACCAAACATATAGGTCATTGGTCCATCTAAGATAAGTATATCCGGATTTTCCTTTATTATCCACTCTGCATAATCTTCAATCACTGGACCATTCATATCGCTTGAGTGAATCAGCTTTTTACCTTGGTATTCTATTACTGTGGCAAATATCCAGCCTAATTTTGAGAATTCAATTCCGTGAAATAATGGAGAGGTAAATCTAAGCACGGTCTTTCCAAACCCAAACTCCTTTCCCTCCGGATATATTATTTCAACCTCTTTCAGTTTCATTTCAGGAATCCATGGAAGCTTCTTCCATTTCTCAACCATACCATCAAACCATTCCATACCTTTCTTAAACAGCTCTTTTTTTCTTCGGTTATAATCCCCAAAATCTTTGTCTACCGCAACCGGGAGTTCTTTTAAAGGATTTGGATATTTTTTAATCTTGTTAACTCTCCATATCTCTTCCAGTTTTACACTTCCAAACCGGCTAAAGAGCTTGGAATAGAATCTTTCTGCTCTTTTTCGCTGAGACTCATTTATGTATTCATTTGGATTTTTTGCGAAAATTTTCTTATTTTTATAGATACTTAGGTCATCTGGAAAGTAGTGGTCATGGTGATAATGGGAAATAACTATAATATCTGCTTCTTTTGCTGCCTTTTTTATTTCTTTCCTTCCTTTATCTTTAAGCATCTTTTTCTTTACTGCAGAAAGAGGAAAACTTTTCTGCATCGCAGCAATACCAGGGTCTATCAGAACTGAGATGTCCGGTGTTTTCACAAGCACACAGGAACTCTTAGCACCAAGGGAATCAAACCATACTGGCTTAAACTGAATATCCATTAAAACTGCTTAATAATACCTGAAACTTCCAAAAAGTCAAATGTTGTAAAATCCGTTTTTTTGCGTATCATTATTTAATGAAACTTCCAAAGATAGCGATAGGGCAGATAAATGCAAGAATGGGTGATATAGAAAAAAACGGTCAAAAAATAATTTCATTTATAGAAAAGGCGAAAATGGAAAATGTAGATTTAATTGCATTTCCTGAACTTTCGATAACAGGCTATCCTCCCAAGGATCTTCTTTTGAGAAGAGATTTTTTGGAAAAGAACAAAAAAATAATAGAAGAAATAATCCCTTATACCAGAGATATCGGGGTTATTCTTGGTTTTGTCGATTTTAAAAAAAGAAAGTCTTTTAAAGGACTCAATCTTTATGACCTCTCTGCAAGATATATGAAGGAAAGAATACTTTACAATGCTGCAATTTACATAAATAATGGAAAAATAGAGGGCGTTCAATACAAAATTTTTCTTCCCAACTATGATGTTTTTGATGAGAAAAGGTATTTTGAAAGTGGAAAAGATATACACATCTTCAAACTCAATGGTTTAAAATTTGGTATAACCATATGTGAGGATATATGGGTGGAGAATGGTCCCACAAAACACCTTAGAAAAAAGGGAGCAGAGCTTCTCATAAATATTTCTGCCTCTCCCTTTTATGCGCGAAAATCCATGTTAAGAAGAGAACTTCTTTCCAAAATCACAGAAGAACTGAAGATTCCTGCAGTCTATGTAAACCTTGTGGGAGGTCAGGATGACCTTGTGTTTGATGGAGGAAGCCTCGTTTATAATAAGGGGAAGTTAATAGACATGGCTCCAAGATTTAAGGAAATACTTTATATTACGGAGCTTAAGGATAAAAAACCCAGCATAGAGGAGGGTATAGATGAGGTTTATAATGCCATTGTTCTTGGGCTAAGAGATTATGCAAAGAAAAACGGTTTCAAACATGTGATTTTTGGATTAAGTGGAGGTATTGACTCAGCCCTTGTGGCAGCCATTGCTGTGGATGCTTTAGGAAGGGAAAATGTGAAGGGAGTCATAATGCCAGGACCATATTCTCCGGAGGAGAGTGAGGAAGATGCAAAGCAGGTTGCCTTAAATCTTGGGATTGAGAGCATTTTAATTCCAATCTCTGAAATATACCTTAAATATCTGGAACTTTTGGGAATAAAAAGGGATGAGGTTAAAATCACAGAGCAAAATATCCAGGCAAGAATAAGGGGGAATATCCTTATGGGGTTATCAAACGAGTATGGAGCTTTGGTCCTTATCACAAGCAACAAGTCTGAACTGGCAATGGGTTATTCAACTCTTTATGGGGACACAGCAGGGGGTTTTGCCCCTCTCTCGGATGTCCCAAAAACACTGGTTTATCAACTTGCAAGATACTACAATAAAAAACAGGGGAGAGAGATCATCCCTGAGAAAATAATTACAAAGACTCCCTCTGCAGAACTTGCCCCAGGTCAAAAGGATGAGGATGACCTGCCTCCATATCCAATTCTTGATAGGATAATCCACTTATATGTGGAAGAGGAGTATTCCAAACAGGAAATAATTGAAAAAGGTTTTGAAAAAGAGGTGGTTGAGTGGGTAATAAGAAAAATCAACCAAAGTGAGTATAAAAGGAAACAGGTTCCCTTAGGTGTAAAAATAACACCAAAGGCATTTGGATTTGGGAGAAGGGTTCCTATAACCAACTTTTACGATGTATAAAAGTTTAAGCTTTGGCTCTTAAATATCTTATTACGCTTTTCTTTTTATACATTTTAAAAAGGAGGATGATATGAGAGTGATTTTGTTATGTTTAAGTCTTTTTAGTGGATGGAGAGAGGGTGGAGTG
>CAZUTC010000079.1:0-7807 GCA_964623485.1 uncultured bacterium
TGTAAAAATTGTATTTATCATCCTTGTTTTTAAATCTAATACCAAAATTTGATACCAAGAGTCTACTATTCCCAACTTTTCACCATCAGGTGATACATCAATTGCATTAAACTCGCCTTCTAAGAGCATTTCTTTTCTGTGTGATGATAAAGATATGCACCAAATATCTCCTTGATTTCTAAAACCTTCAAACCATCCATCAAGATAATAAATTTTTTCACCGTCTGGGGACCAGATAGGAGAGAAACAATCACTTTCTTCAGCATTTACCAAGAAAACAAGGTCAGGATTTCTCTCAAACCCTTCGCAAAATAACATCATCATTAATAATCCTGTGATTTTTATCAATATTTTTTTCATAGTTACCTCCTTGTTTTAAAATTTTTTATCCTCTTTTTCCTTCTCTCTTACCCCTTTTCATCGTATTATATTACTCCTGTTTTTTGACAAGAAAAATTTAAGCATGTCTTTTTATATAAAAATTTTTATAAGGATTCATTATTATTTTTGCACTTCAGATGTAATATCTATAATCCCACAGGCTGAAGCAAACGGAAATTTCACAACCACTTTGACTTGTATAATTTGCTTTAATAAAAGAAATAAGAAGAAAAAGAAATATCAAAAACTTCTTCATCTCCTACTCCTTTTATTTCAAATTAAATCCTATCACTGCACCTACCTCTAATTGAGGAACGATAAGAAGCACTCCTGCTGATATTACTTCCTCACATGGACTGGATTGCTCAGAACCAAAATAAACGCTATAAAACATTAAACCTCCTATTAGTGCTCCAATCCCCGCTCCTATTGCAGAGTGCCACCAGTTTCCCTTCTCTCCGAGTATCTTCCCAAACCCAGCTGTAAAGGCGCTTGTTAAAAGAGCATTGCTTAAAGAGTAAGCTATTATTCCTGATTTAAAATTCCAGTAACCAGGCTCTGCGAAAAAATTAAAAGCCAATAGCGTAGGAATCAAAGAAAAGGCATGTCCAACAGAGGCTCCCAGAAATTCAAAACTATAAACTCCTATTTTCTTCCATCCTGAGAATTTCTCTTCCTGTACCTCTGTCTGAAAGGATAATCCATAGGAAGGATAAAGATAACATACCTTGGGATTACTTCTTATACCCACATGGTCAGGAGAGAAACCCAGGTTAAGCTTTCCTGCAATCATAAAGGAGATAAATACCATTTTAACCTCCTTGTTTTAAGTTTTTTCTCTTTTTCCTCTTCATAATTATATTACTTTTATTTTTTAAGGCAAGAAAATAAAATCCATTTAAAATATTTATATAACTTTTTACTTAATATTATAAGCAATATAAAGTGAGAAAATTAAAAAAACAAAAATGAGAAAGGTTCATCTCCTTTACAGAACTCGCAGAAAAAAATTCCTAAACTAATATATTATAAAATTTTATAAATTCTTGACTTTATTTAAAACATGTGTAAACTTTTCAAGGAGGAACTGAATGGAAAAAAACTACGATCTAATAATAATTGGAGCAGGAATTATAGGTACATCAATCCTTTACCATTTGTATGAGGAAGGATTTAAAGGAAAGACAGCAGTGTTTGATAAAGAGGATGCGGTTGGTAACTTCACAACCTCTCTATCTGCAGGAGCATTCAGAAATATATGGTCAACAGATATAAATATGGAAATGACAAACTACAGTATAAAAAGATTTGTCGAGTTTGAAAAGGAAATAGGATTTCCTATAGGTGTACATCAACACGGCTACCTTTTTACTTACTATAAGGATAACTGGGATGCCATTGTAGAATTTAAACCAAGATGGGATGAAAAGAATGTAAAGGCAGAACTTCTATCCCCTGAAGAGATAGAAAGAATGGTCCCTGGAATAAAAACAAGGATAACGGATGACGACCCGGAGATAATCGAATTATTAGGAATCCAAGATATTGTAGGAGGACTGTTTGGTCCGGACTGTGGAAGCTTTGACCCCTCTGCTGCAGCAAAGGGTTATGTAGAAATGGTATTAAAGAAGTATTCCGGAGTGGAAATGTATTTAAAGAAAGAGGTTAAAAGGATACTTTTTTCAAATAATAAAGTAGAAGGGATAGAGCTATTGGAAGGTGAAAAAATATTTTCACCGTGGGTAGTCCTGGCGGCGGGGCCATACTCTAAGAAAATCCTCCAAGACTCTGGGTTAGAGGAGGAAGAAAACATTCCGGTAGAACCTATAAAAAGAATGCTGTTTATCACAAATCTTCCTCCAATTCCAGGATTTGAAAAAATTCCATTGACCATAATAGATAAAGGAATATACTTTAAGATAGAATCAGGGAATTTACTGGTAGGAAGAGCAAAAGAGGATCAAGAACCTGGTTTTGACATGACCCCTGATATCAATTACTACCGAGATGAGATAAACATATACATGCAGGAGAGAATCCCTGGCACAGAGCACTGTAATGTGCGCTCAATGTGGGGAGGACTTTATAGTGTGACAATCCCTGACCACAATGGAATCCTTGGAAAACACCCTTCTAAAGAAGGACTCTTCCTTGCAGTAGGATGGAGTGGACATGGGGCAATGGTTGCTCCTGCTGTAGGGAAATGCACAGCAGAACTCATGATACATGGAGAGTATAAAACCATCGACGCTCGTCCCCTCTGCTTTGAAAGATTTAAAGAAAATAAACTAATTAAAGAAACAATAGTTATCTGATGTAATGGAAAACAAAAACATATTCATAGCAGAAAATGCAAAAATAATAGGAGATGTCAGATTGAATGAGAATGTAAGTATATGGTTTGGTGCAGTGATAAGGGCAGATATAAACTATATAGAGATAGGAAAGGAATCAAACATTCAGGATTTATCAATCCTACATGTCACCGAAGACTTACCCTGTATAATAGGCGAAAGAGTTACGGTAGGACACCAGGCAGTTGTACATGGAGCAGTGGTGGAGGATGAATGCCTCATAGGAATGGGAGCTGTGATTCTTGACGGAGTAAGAATAGGAAAGAAAAGCATCATTGCAGCAGGCTCAGTGGTAAAAGAGAATACCCAGATTCCAGAAGGAGTACTTGTGGCAGGAGTCCCGGGAGAAATAAAAAGAGAATTAAGGAAAGAGGAAAAAATCATGCTCGCTGAACATGCTTTAGAATATGTTGAACTTGCAAAGAGGTATCTTAAAGGTGAAATCCATTAAAAAATTCTTTGCGGTATTTGCTCTTTTATTCTCCTGCACTCTTTTCCTTAAGAAACCTCCAGAAGAAGATGCGATAATACTTTTTGAGAGAGGTAAAAGTTCTATGGCAAATAAAAGATACAAGGAGGCAATCCAGAGTTTCTCTGAACTCATCAGAAAATACCCAAGAAGTAAGTTTGCAGATAATGCGTACTACCTTGCTGGAGTATGTTTTTATAGAGAAAAAGATTATGAACACGCAAAAGGAGCCGGGATAAACATGCTCAAAAAATACCCGGCATCTCCTTTAAAAGAAAAAGCATTGCTTCTCGTAGCAAAATCATCAAGACTTACCCAGGACTACACTACAGCTACCGAATACTATCTTAAACTTTATACCTTCACCAAAAACAAAAGATACTTAGAGGAAGCAAAAAACATGATTGCAAGACTTAATCCCTCAGAAATTGAAAAGGTTTCTAAGAAGGTAAAAAATAAAAATCTCAAGGCAATGCTTCTTTTCTACGAGATAGAGAAACTAAAAAAGGAGAATAAAACAAAAGAAGCTTTAAAGAAAAGTGAAATTCTTAAAAAAAGATTTCCGAAAACTATCTACGCAGATAAAGTGAAGAGGGTTGTCTCATTGGTGCGGATAGGAGTGCTTCTCTCATTTTCCGGGGAGTTTGGAAATGTAGCACAGTCCGTAAGAAGAGGAATTGAAATATCGAGAAAAATATACGATACACAAAACTTTGATATTATTTATTTTGACACAGAAGATAGTGAGGAGAAGTTAATAGAGGGACTCCACTATCTTATGAATAGAAATGTTGATTTAATAATAGGACCTTTG
This sequence comes from uncultured bacterium, assembly GCA_964623485.1. Lineage (GTDB taxonomy): Bacteria > Hydrothermota > Tepidihabitantia > B3-TA06 > CAYQJV01 > CAZUTC01. The sequence goes on from CAZUTC010000079.1 coordinate 4,019, forward strand.
AGAAGCAGTGAGGTAGCTAAAATAATAAAAGAAATAAAGGGAAGCTTTCCCATTATATCTCCCACTGCCACAGAACATGAACTTCTTTCCTCCTATCCCTGTCTTTTTGAGATGAACTCCTATTCTTATAAGGAGGCTGAAGAAATAGCAAGGTATGCAACAGAAAAACTCTTCATGCAGAGGTTTGCAGTAATTGCTCCTGATGATGAAAGGACAAAGGAGATAGTTTCAGTTTTTGAAAAGACAGTGGAGATGAACCAAGGAAAGGTAGTCTTTTGCATATTTTATCCTGATACCACTGAGAATTTTAAAGATTATGTCCTTTCTTTAAGAGAAAGAATGGTGGATGGGGTGTTCCTTCCCTGTCCTCCTGAGGATATAATCACTATAGCCCCCCAGTTTGCATACTATAAAATAAAAACCGTTATTCTTGGGCTTGATGAATTTGGAGCAAGAATGGTTATGGAAAAAGGAATAAAATATATTGACAATGCCATATTTGTCTCACCTCCAATAACTGATTTTTATCTAACCGATGAAATTATATTCGACGCATTTTATAAAAAATATAAAGAGGAGTTTAAATCCCCTCCTGATTGGGCTGCCATCCTTGGATTTGACACTTTCACCCTTATTTACCAAACTATAAAGGAAAACGGAAAGGAAAATTTATGCGAAAATCTAAAAAATACACCAAGAAGAAAGGGCATAATAGGAAGACTTGCATTTGGAGATTTTAAATTTGCAAATCCATTTTTTTTCTATACAATTAAAAAAGGTAAAATAAAGGAGCTGAAATGAAGAAAAAAGAGTTAAAAAAGAAGAGGTTTCCACTTGGAAGCAAAAATTATGCTTTCTTTATTGCAGGAATTGTCTCTATAATCGTTGGATTCATATTTCTTGCAAGAGGGGACATCACAATTGCCCCTATACTCTTAGTATTTGGATACTGTGTTCTTATTCCGGTTGCCTTTTTTGTGAGGTTCAATGGGAGAAAGAAAGAAACTACTGGATGATAGGGAGATATCCCTCATCATAAGAAGAATAGCCACAGAAATAATTGAAAAGAACCGAGGTGTGGAGAATGTTGTCCTTGTGGGGATAAAGAGAAGAGGAGATATTCTTGCAATGAGAATAGCAGAGGAGATTAAGAATCTTACTGGAAAGGAGATTCCAGTGGGTGCAATTGACATAACACTTTATAGAGATGACTTACAACTTGTCTCAGAGTTTCCAATGGTTCAGGAGAGTTATATACCATTTGATATAAATGATAAAGTTGTAGTTCTTATTGACGATGTTCTGTTTACGGGAAGAACGGTAAGGGCAGCAATATCCGAAATTCTTGATTATGGAAGACCAAGGGCAATTCAACTTGCAGTGCTGGTTGATAGAATGCATCGGGAACTTCCAATAGGAGCTGATTTTGTTGGGAAAAAAATACCCACTGCAAGAAAAGAGATAGTTGATGTTTTTTTAAAAGAAGTTGACGGAGAGGAGGGAGTATATCTAACAAAGAAAAAATAGGATGGAGGAGAAAACACCTCCTAAGCATTAAGGAACTTTCAAGAGAAGAAATAGAAACTATACTAAAAACGACAGAGGAATTCTACGAGGTGCTTGAAAGACCCATACCAATTGTCCCTACCCTTCGAGGGAAAACAGTGGTTAATCTTTTCTTCGAACCCTCCACCAGAACCTCCACATCCTTTGCAATTGCTGCAAAGAGACTATCCTGTGATGTGGTAAACTTTTCAAGGGTAGCATCAAGCGTTCAGAAAGGTGAAACCCTACTTGATACCACAAGGAACATAGAGGCAATGAGAGTGGACGGAGTTATAATAAGACATTCATGTCCAGGAGCCGCCCGGTTTCTTGCAAAAAGGATAAATGCCTTTGTAATAAATGCAGGAGATGGAGCCCACGAACACCCCACTCAGGCACTGCTTGACGCATTCACCCTGCTACAAAAAATAAAAACTCTTGAAAAGAAAAAAATACTTATTCTTGGAGATATTGCCCACTCAAGAGTAGCAAGGTCTGATATATGGATATTTAAAAAACTGGGAGCAGAGGTATCAGTCTGTGGCCCTCCTACACTTATCCCTCCCTACATAGAGGAGGAGATGAAAGTAAAGGTCTACTTTGACTTGGATAAGGCATTACCAGGGATGGATGTGATAAATGTTTTAAGACTCCAACTTGAGAGACAAAAAAGGGGAGTCTTTCCTTCTTTAAGAGAGTATCGAAGATTTTACTGCTTAACAGAGGAAAGATTAAAAAAAGCAAAAAAAGATGTGATAATAATGCATCCAGGTCCTCTGAACCGAGGAATAGAAATACATCCCGATGTCGCTGATGGAAAGAGGTCTGTTATTTTACACCAGGTAAGGGCAGGAGTAGCAGTAAGAATGGCTATTCTTTTCCTGCTTGCAGGAGGTAAGATTGAAAAAGAAAAAAGAGAATAAACCAATCCTTATAAAAAATGGAAAAGTTTTTATTGCAGAGGAAAAAAAATTTAAAAAACTGGATATTTTGATAGAAAATGGAAGCATAAAAGATGTTAAAGAAAATATACCTAAGGAGAAAATATTTGAAGTTATAAATGCAGAGAATAAGATTGTCTCACCAGGATTTACAGATTTACATGTTCATTTAAGAGAACCAGGAAGAGAGGATGAGGAAACCATAGAAACAGGAACCCTTGCAGCCATCTCCGGAGGATTCACAAAGGTGTGTGCCATGCCAAATACAGAACCTCCCATAGATACTGCAGAACTTGTTGAATATGTGATAAGAAGAGCAAAAGAGGCGGGAAATGCAGAGGTTTTCCCGGTGGGCGCCATTACCAAGAAAAGAGAGGGAACAGAAATTGCAGAGCTTGGGTTAATGGTAGAGAAAGGGGCGGTGGGGTTTTCAGATGACGGAGACTGGGTTCTGGATTCAGGAGTTATGAGAAGAGCCTTGGAGTACTCAAAAATGTTTGAAGTAAGAATAATATCGCATGCAGAGGACCCATACCTTGCAAAGGAGGGCGTGATGAATGAAGGCCGAGTATCCACACGCTTGGGGCTTTATGGAAAACCTCGTATTTCTGAAACCTATGCAATTCAACGAGATATAGAACTTGCCGAATACACCCAAGGTAAACTACACATTGCCCATTTATCTACAAAGAAAGGGGTAGAAATAATTAAAAAAGCAAAGGAGAGAGGGGTAGAAGTTACATGTGAAGTAACTCCCCACCACTTGATATGGACAGAGGAGGAATTAGAAGATTTTGATACAAATTACAAGGTAAATCCCCCTTTAAGAACTGAAGAAGACAGAACTGCCCTTATAGAAGGATTGAAAGAGGGAGTAATAGATGCAATAGCTACAGACCATGCTCCCCACTCCCCTGAAGAAAAGGAGCAGGAGTTTGATTATGCCCCCTTTGGAATGATTGGATTACAAACTGCATTTTCTCTATTGTATGAAAACCTGGTTGAGAAAGGAGTCATCTCCCTTGAGATACTTTTGGAAAAGTTAACCATAGGACCCTTAAGGGTTCTTTTCAGGAAGTTTGAGGGGATAAGAAGAGGGGCGAAGGCAAATATTGTAATAATATCTCTACAGGATGAATGGATTTTTGACTCCTCTACAAACCTCTCAAAATCAAGAAACTCCCCTGTTTTTGGAAAAAAATTAAAGGGCAGAATAAAAAATGTAATCCAGGGACACAATATCTGGGAGTTATAAAAAGAATTTGCCTGAATAAATATCACCTTGTTTACAAAAGTTTAACAC
>CAZUTC010000080.1:0-7582 GCA_964623485.1 uncultured bacterium
TTTCTTGATGTCTTCCAAATAAAGCAAATTTCAAGTAAATTTCTTTTCATAGCCTGTTAAAATAATTTTCTCCCTGGTAATGATCTCTTAGCCCAAATGATAATTTAATTTGACTACAAATAATAATTAAGTAATATAAATTAATGAAGGTAATCGCTACCAATAAGAAGGCAGAACATGATTATTATATTCTTGAAAGATATGAGGCAGGAATAGTCCTTGAAGGAAGTGAAGTAAAATCTGCGAGAAATGGGAATATATCTATAAAAGAGGGTTATGCAATAATTGAAAATGGTGAGATATACCTTATAAATGTTCATATATCTCCTTATGAGAAGACATCCTCCTTCCAACCCGACCCCAAAAGGAAAAGAAAACTGTTACTCCATAAACATGAGATAAAAAGATTGATAGGCAAGGTTCAGAGAAGAGGCTTTACTTTAATACCGCTGAAGGTGTATATAAATGAGAGAGGATATATAAAAGTAGAGCTGGGGCTTGGTAAAGGGAAAAAACTCATTGATAAAAGAGAAGAGATAAGAAGGAAAGAGGCAGAAAGGGAAAGACAACGCTTTAGATGGTGACTTTTTTAATTATATTAGGTTCGATACTCTTTAAAGGCAAAAACATCGAAACTGTCACGCTTAATGGAAAAGAGTATATCTCTTTAAAAAGGATGGCTTATCTGTTTAATGGAGACTACATATGGATAGAGGAAAGAAAAAAAGCAGTGGTAAAGATTGAGGGAATAAAGTATATCTTCACAGCAGATAACAGTACCGTAGTAATAGAGGAGAAAGGAGTACACCTACCTCTGGAGGTAAAGTGGAACAAAAAAGATGAGCTCTTTTTTCCAGTTTCATGTTTGGATTATGTTTTTAAAGAGTCGACTCCCCCAAAACCTTCCTTCATTAAAAGGTTATGGATAAATACATACAAAGAGTTCTCTCTGAATCTTGTTTTATCGCAACCTGCTGGCTTTAAGATAAATGCACCTTCCTATAAGAACTACAGAATTTTAATAGAGGCTGGAAGCACTCCTGGGAAGATAAAGCCAAAGGGAGATATAAAGAGTATAAAGATATCCTCTGAGAGAAAAAGAACTGTACTTAATATAATTTTTAAAAAAAATTATAAGATAAAGCCCGAACAGAAAGATACTTTAATAAAATTCTCATTTATTCCGATTAAGAAGGCTTATAAAAAATTCACAGTAATTCTTGATCCAGGACATGGCGGAAGAGACCCAGGAGCAATAGGACCAAGAGGAACCAAGGAAAAGACAATTACTCTGGATATAGCAAAAAGAGTAAAGAAATATCTGGAGAGAGAGGGATATCGGGTTCTTCTAACAAGAACAAAGGATAAGTATGTTTCCTTAAGAACAAGAGCAGAATTTGCAAATAAAAATAAAGGAGATATTTTTGTAAGTATTCACTGTAATGCAGCTCCATATGTAAAAGGAGCAAACGGTCTGGAAACATATTTTCTTGCTGAGGCAAAGACTACATGGGCAAGAGCCGTGGCAATGAGAGAAAATGCATCCTTAAGATACGATGAAAAGGAAGGGTTAAAGGGAGATATTGATTTGATTCTTACTGACCTCGCTCAGAACGAATTTTTAAAAGAGTCTTCTCTCCTTGCAGAGCTAATACAGGAGAGCACTGCAAAAGTAACAAAGCTCCGGAATAGAGGATTGAATCAAGCAGGTTTTTATGTATTGAAATGGTGTTTTATGCCCTCGGTTCTTGTGGAAACTGCCTTTATTTCAAACAGAAGAGAAGAAAACTTATTACGCACACCAGCATTCAGAGAAAAACTTGCAAAGGGGATTTCTCAAGGTATAATTAAATTCTTAAAAGATTATGAGAAAAAAGTTGCAAAAGGATAGACCAATAGGAGTTTTTGATTCGGGAATTGGAGGTCTCACCGTGGTAAAAGCACTTAAAGAGATTCTGCCTTACGAAGATATTGTATACCTTGGGGATACTGCAAGGCTTCCCTATGGCACAAAGTCAAAAGAGATAATAACAAAGTTTGCATTTCAGGATGCAAGATTCTTATTGTCCAGAAATGTAAAACTCATAATTATTGCATGCCATACCGCCTCCTCTGTGGCATTGTATGAACTCTCCCGGGATCTTGATGTACCGGTTATAGGGGTGATTGAGCCGGGAGCAAGGGCTGCAGTTTCTCTTACCAAAAACAATAGAATAGGAGTCATAGGAACTCCTGCAACAATACAGGCAGGAGAGTATGAAAAAGCAATAAGAAAATACAAAAAAAATGTGGAGATAATAGCAAAAAGTACCCCCCTATTTGTCCCCTTGGTGGAGGAAGGATGGGTAGAACATAGAATCACAGAGATGGTAATAAAGGAGTATTTACAGCCATTAAAAGAAGATAGGATAGATACCCTTCTTTTAGGATGTACCCATTATCCACTTTTAAAAAAGCCATTGCAGAAATTTTTCGGAGATAAAACAATCCTTGTAGACCCTGGATACCAAACGGCTTTGGAGGCAAAAAATCTTCTTTTTAAAGAGAAATTAATAAGAGAGGAAAAAAGAATCTCTCTACACCGGTTCTATTTGACCGACCTTTCTCCGAATTTCAAGAAGATAGGGGAGAGTTTCTTAGGGGAACCCATGGGAGATGTAATAAGAGCCTCTTTACAGGAGGAATGATGAGAAAGAGAAGGTTTGATGAGAAAAGAGATATAAAGTATGAGATAGGATATCTAAGGTATGCAGAGGGTTCGTGTCTTGCAAAAGCAGAGAACACCATTGTGCTGTGTGCAGTGACCTTTGAAGAAAAGGTTCCTTATTTCCTTGAGGGCACTCAAACTGGATGGTTGACCGCTGAGTATGCCCTTCTTCCTAAAAGTACTCAAGAAAGGACCATAAGAGAGATAAAAAGAGGCAGACCAGATGCAAGAGCAACAGAAATTTCAAGGTTTATTGGAAGAGCCCTTCGTCAAGCATTGGATCTTAAAAAAATTGGAGAAAATACCTTTATAATAGATTGTGATGTTATACAGGCAGACGGAGGCACAAGAACCCTTTGTGTAAATGCATCCTATGTGGCTCTTAAGCAGGCAGTAAAAAGATTGTTGCAGGAAAAAAAGTTAAAGGAAGATCCTTTCAAGGAGTGGATAGGAGCAATAAGTATTGGGATTGTGGAGGGAGAAATCCTCGTTGATCTTGATTATTCCGAAGATTCCAAAGCAGATGTTGATATGAATGTAGTGGCAACAGAGGAAGGCAAATTCATAGAGATTCAGATGACAGCCGAGAAAAAGCCATGTTCTAAGGAGGAGTTTGAAGAGATGCTAAGTATCGCAACCAAATCAATAAAAGAGATAATAAAAGAGGAGAAGGAAATCCTTGCCAGAGAAGGAATTTAGGAGAGTGGTGGGAGAAAAGATGAAAGGCAAAAGACTTGACCATTACTTGGTTCAGGCAGGAATAGGTCTTTCCAGAACCCAGGTTATAAAACTTATAAAGGAAGGAAATGTTTTGGTGAATAAGGAGAAAACAAAACCCAGTTACAAGTTAAAACCCGGGGATGAAGTTGTAGCATTCTTTAAAATAGAGGAGGAGGATTTTGAAATACTGCCTGAAAATATCCCCTTAGACATTGTATATGAAGATGAGGACCTCATTGTGATTAATAAACCTAAGAACATGGTGGTACATCCTGCGAGAGGACATTCCAGAGGTACGCTGGTAAATGCCCTTTTGTATCACTGTCAGCTTGCAAAGAATCCAGAGGGCAAGATAAGACCCGGAGTAATTCACAGACTTGATAAGGATACCACCGGGTTAATAGTGTTTGCAAAAACAGATAGGAGTCTTTCAAATCTGGGAAGACAGGTTGAAGAAAGGAAGGTATTAAAAGAGTATACTGCATTTGCATGGGGAAAATTCCCTCTACAGCGAGGAGAAATATATGCTCCCATAGGAAGGGATACCTTGGATAGGAAAAAAATGGCTGTGACCCCCGTCTCCTCAAGGGAGGCTGTCACAAGATTCGAGGTGATAAAAATATATGCAAACTTTGTATCTTTTCTAAGGCTTCGCTTGATTACCGGAAGGACTCACCAGATAAGAGTTCATCTCTATCATTATGGGCATCCCATTGTGGGTGATCCAGATTATGGAGGAAGGCTTTCCACCATTCCCAGAAACAAAAAAGAAATTTACATATTTAAACACCTGCTTGAGATGATAGATAGACAGGCTCTCCACTCCTCCAAGCTGGGTTTTTTTCATCCCAGAACCGGGGAGTGGATGGAGTTTGAATCGCCCCTCCCTTCGGATATGAAAAAAATAAAGGATTTTCTGGATAATTATGCAGTCTCTTATAATAGTTGAGTCTCCAACCAAGGCAAAGACCATAACAAAACTTCTGGAGGGAAAGTTTAAAGTAGTTTCTTCAATGGGACACATTAAAGACCTTCCAAAATCAAAGCTCGGAGTAGATATTGAAAACGGTTTTATCCCTTACTATATCATTATAAGAGGGAAAAAAGACATCATTAAAAAATTGAAAGAAGAGGCAAAAAAAGCCGATTATATTTTCTTAGGTACTGATCCGGATAGGGAAGGAGAGGCAATTGCTTTCCATATTGCCGAAGAGATAAAAAAAGAAGGGATAAAAAGAGTGAGGTTTTACGAGATAACAAAGGAAGGTATACTTAGGGCTTTGGGAAATCCAGGAGAAATAGATGAGAATCTTGTGAGTGCACATAAAGCAAGAAGAGTTCTTGATAGACTTGTGGGATATCTTGTGAGTCCACTTTTATGGAGGATATTTCATAAGGGACTTTCAGCAGGAAGAGTTCAAACAGTGGCATTAAGGCTTGTTGTTGAAAGAGAAAAAGAAAGGGAAAAATTTGAAAAAACCCCTTACTGGGTATGTAAAGCTGTTTTTGAAAAAGATGGTTATAAGTTTCCAGCAGAACTCTTCATGGTAGAAGAAAAGAGAAAGGAAAAATTCTCAGAAGAAGAAAAAAGGGAGTTTGAAAAAAATCTCAAAAAGGAGGTTCAGGGCATAGTGAAAGAGTATAAAAAAATTATGAAGAGATTTTCTCCTTCTCCACCCTACATAACATCCACTATGCAACAGGATGCCTCCATATTCTTAGGATTTTCTCCAAAACAAACGATGATGATTGCTCAAAGATTGTTTGAAGGAGTAGAAATAGAGGGAGGTCCGGTAGGGCTTATAACATACATGAGAACAGATTCAGTAAGAGTAAATAGAGAGTTTATAGAAAGGACAAGAAGATTTATAAGGAATGTTTTTGGAGAGGATTACCTTCCTTCTGAAGGAAGAACTTACCAGGATAAGAAAGGAGCCCAGGGAGCCCATGAAGCAATAAGACCAACCTACGCAGAAAGAACTCCAGAAAGAATAAAAAACTATTTAATGCCGGAGCAGTATAAACTTTATGATTTAATCTATCGCAGATATCTTGCCTCTCAGATGGAGGACTCAAGATACGAGGAAAAAACAGTCCAGATAAGGGTAAGTAACTTTTACTTTTTAGGAAGGTCTTTGAAAAAAATCTTTGATGGATTTGAAAAGGTTTTCTTACGAGAGAAGAAGGAAACCGATTATGAAATTCCTGAACTTTCTTTAAATGATAGGCTAAGGATATTGGAGATAAAATGGGAGAAAAGGTATACCCAACCTCCCCCAAGATATACCGAGGCATCTCTTGTAAAAAAACTGGAAAAGCATGGTATAGGAAGACCCTCCACCTATGCCCCAATAATATCCACACTTTTCGAAAGAAACTATATAGAAAAAAGGGATGGAAAGATAGTCCCAACTTCCTTGGGAAGAAAGGTAGCAGAAATCCTTATACCGAGATTTGCGACACTTTTTGACCTTGAGTTTACAAAGAAGATGGAGGAGTCCCTTGACCTTGTTGCAGAAGGGCAAAAAAAATGGCAGGAAGTGGTAAAGGAGTTTTACCTACCATTTTCAGAAACCCTTAAAAAATTTGAAAAAGAAATTCCAGAGCTTAAAGAAAATCATACAATTTATGTGGATGAAAAGTGCCCAAAATGTGGAAGTCCTTTAATTGTAAAATGGGGAAAGTATGGAAGGTTTATTGCATGTTCTGCATTTCCCAAATGTGACTACACAAAACCATTTGAAATAGATAAAAAATGTCCAATATGTGGGAGCTCTGTCTATGAAATAAGAGGGAAAAAGAAAAAAAACAAGACATACTATAAATGCTCAAATCCATCCTGCAATTTTATAACCGATGGAAGTATAACAGATGAGAAATGTCCCGAATGCTCCTCATTCTTAATTCAACGAGGTAGAAGGTTTTACTGCGTGAGGTGTAAGAAGTATGTTAAAGGAGATAAGTAGATTTCTTTCCTATCTTGAAAAGGTAAAAAGATACTCGAGTAATACATTGAAAGCCTACAAAAAAGACCTGGAAGGTTTTAAAGATTACATAGCTTTATATACCCATAAAAAACTCGAGGAGATAGAGAGAAAGGAAATTAGAAACTACATTGGATTTCTTTATCGCCTTGGATATGAAAAGAGGACAATAGCAAGAAAACTTTCGGCAGTAAAATCATTTTTTAAATTTCTCTGCAGAGAGAGGATTTTAGAGAGAAATCCTGCAAGACTCGTAAAGACTCCGAAACTCTCAAGAAGACTTCCATCTTTTATTTCAGAAAAGGGAATGATGAAGCTTTTTTCAAAAGGGTTTGAGACCAAAAGAGATAGAGTTATATTTGAACTACTTTATGGATGCGGGCTTCGTATTGGAGAACTTAGAGACCTCAAAATAGAGGATATAAATATGAAGGGAAGGTTGATAAAAATAAAAAAAGGAAAGGGAAAGAAACAGAGAATAGTACCGTTCGGCTCAAAGGCAGAGGAGGCATTAAGGGATTATATTTCGGAGAAGGAGATAAAAACCGGATACCTATTGAGAGGAGAGAGAAAGGAGAGACTTAATGAAAGGACAATAAGAAAGATTGTGAACTTTTATCTGGAGGGGTTAAAAGAGGCATCCGCTAAAAACCCCCATGCCTTAAGACACTCATTTGCAACCCACCTACTTGAAAGGGGGGCAGACCTGAGGGCAGTTCAGGAGTTACTGGGTCATGCAAGTATATCAACAACAGAGGTTTATACCCATGTAGGTCTTGCGCATCTTAAAAAGGCTTACAAAAAAGCCCATCCAAGAGCAGAGGTAATTAAAAGAAAAAGAAATGAAGGATAAAATTTTATTTTTAAACTGAGGGTATAGGAAGATTCTATAATGATAGGGGAACCATTCTTTTACAAGAAATAGTCCTAAATAAAACTCCGCATCGGATTGGTATTCCTAATCTTGAAGGATTAATACATACTTCATTTATGGATATTATTCTTACGGATCTTTTTGGAGTACAATACCTTTATGATTTGCTAATAACAGATTCTTGGGGAATAGATACCATTTTTAAAAATTCTTACGACACTATAGAGTTCATCCATTATTGCTTATAGGCTAAAAGTTCGTTATCATCCCAATGGGATATCATCTCGGCACTTATCT
>CAZUTC010000081.1:0-7493 GCA_964623485.1 uncultured bacterium
GTATTAGATCAGAACGGGATATACATAATTCGAATAAAAGATGGTAAAAGCGTACATACTAAAAAAGTTATAAAAATAAGGAGTTAAATTGAGCCTTTTTCTAATTCATGCACTTTTTCAAATTAACTGGAATTTCAGTGTATGTCTTTTGGAAGGTAAAGAAGTAAAGATTGATTCTCTTTTAGGAGATAAAATAACGGTTGTTTCTTTCTGGGCAACCTGGTGTTCTCCTTGTAAGGAAGAGCTTTCTTTTCTGAATAAGCTTTATGCTGTATATAGAGATAGTGGAATGCAAGTGATTGCTATTAATACCGATTCACCCCGAAATATAAAAAAGGTTAAACCCATGGTTAACTCCTATGAATGGAAATTTTTGGTGGTAATTGACCCAGAAGGCAAGTTAATGAGAAAATTTGGGGTGAGAGCTCTCCCTACTACTTTCTTTATTAATTCCTCCGGAGAAATAATAGATAAAAAGGTAGGCTTTTCAAAAAAAGATAAGAAGAAAATAGAAAAGTTAATAAAGAAGGAGGTTAAAGAAAAGAAGGAATGAACTTATGAAAAAAATCTATATTGTCTGGATAATCTTATGGAGTGGATTGATAAATTGTGGAAAAAGATTTCCAGAAAAAAAGGGAGAAGGAAGTTTTGATAAAAAAGTGGTTATTGAAGATTTGACAGCGGTATGGTGTGTTAACTGTCCAGAGGCTCACGAAAACCTTAAGAAACTGAAGGAGGAATTCGGCGACCGGATAATACTTATTAGTTATCACTCTAAGGAGAACGATCCCTTTGGAAACGAAAAAATAGAAAAAAGAATAGATATCTATAATCCTGAGCAGGAATTTCCAACCCTAATAATAGATGGAGAAAAAAAAGTAAAAGGACCAGGAGATGTAGAGGAAATGCGAAAGGAAATAGAAGAAAGAATAAAAGAGAAAACAGGTATTGGGTTATCCATACTTCAACAAGGAGACTCTTTATTTTTTCATATAATTTCCGATTCCTTCTTTGAAGCAGATTCCCTTGATTTTCTTATGATTATCGTGGAAGATAGTATTCATTATAACTGTCCCAATGGTGAAACACTTTTGTTTAATGTTGCAAGAGACATAATAAAAGAAAGGTTTTACATCTCTTCTCAGGACACCCATAGGATAGAAGAATTCTTGGATATAAAGGAAGATTGGGTGATGGATCACCTTCGTATAATAGGAATTGTTCAGGATCCTAACACTCTTTATATCCATCAGGGAGAAGAGATTTTCCTTTCTCCTCCCTTCCAGTTTCTTGTAGAAGATACGATAAAAGAGGTAAGCGCCACAGGTAAAATTGTGGAGTTTCCTTTTCAAATTATAAACAATAATTCATACTCTATAGAAGTTTATATTGATACTCTTTATTCCACAGAGCTCCCTTCAGACTGGACCATTTCAGTATGCTCTGAGATTGTGTGTAAACAACTTCCGTTCTCTGATACTGTCTCTGCAAATTCTTCTAAAGAATATAGACTTGATATCTATGCTCCTTCAGTGGATACCGGTATTGTGGACCTTTCAGTTTCTTCAGGAAGTTCTTCTGTAGCTCATAGATTTATCCTTATGGTAACCCCATGACCGTACTTTTATTTCTTTTGGTGGGGAATGGAGAAACAAGGGTATGGTATGAGGATACCAGTGCTAAAGTGTTTAACTGGAGTGAGATACAGCTTTACGAGAGTTTTGGAAGGATAGAAGTGGGGTTAAGATTTCTTATAGATAACGAAACCATCGAAAACAAAGAAAAGTTCTTAGGATTTTATCAGAGGTATGTCCAGTATAAAACAGATAATTACTACCTTATTGCAGGAAATTTTTATAAAATTTTCGGTTCAGGACTTCTCTTTGCAGCTTATGAAGATAGAGAGATGTTTATAGATAAATACCTCGATGGATTATCGGCTGGTTTTGATTTTACATCGGTTGATGGAGGGGTCTTTGTGGCTCCATTAATTTCAAATTACAAAGCAATGGTATATGGTTTGGAATTGCATCCTTTAATTTTTTCTCTTTATTACATAAGGTTTGATGTTGCAGATACCAGTGGTTTTTTTGGATATCCGTATGAAGAGTGGATAGGTATAGGAGGTTCGAAAGAATTTGGAAGATTTGAAGCCGGTATAGAGTACGCCAAAAGATTTGTATGGGGTGAGTATTCACCTGCTCATGGATGGTATGGAGTAGAAAACAAAGATGGAAGAGGAGTTTATGGTTATTGTTCCTTTGTCTATAAAGATTTTGGAATATATGCAGACTTTAAAGATTATATAAGAGTGGATGGTGAAATGAATCTTCCTCCTCCCTGTACCTTTACTGGAGAATCCTTAAATCAAGGAAGGGATGAAAAAGGGGGAGAGGTAGAGATTAACTTTAAGTTTCCCTCTTCTTTTCATCATATTTATAATGCGGGTTATATAGAAGATCATAAAAGAAGTTCCTCGCTTTTGACTTTTTATTCTGAAGAAAGGATAGAAACGGAAGTTTTGACTGTGATCTTGGAGTTATTTTCGGTAAAAAGAAATACAAAGGAGAGTTTTCTTCCTATATCCGGGGAGAAAAAAGCATCTTTTAAATTAGAAGGCTCTATTGGTGATTTTTCTTTCACAATGCACATAGGCGCAGGAGATGTAGAAGAAGGAATCTTAAAATATAAAGAGTTTGAAACAATCTTTGAAGTGGGGAGGGGAGATTTTATTCTATCCACGGGAGCAGAGTATACCACATCTCCTCCTACAGGTGAGAATAGAACCAATTGGTACTGGGTGGGAATTCAATGGCAATATTTTCCTTTCTTTTTGCTGGTGGAGGCAGGAGGGTTTAGAGGAAAGTATACATGTAAAGGGGGAATATGTAGATATGAACCTCCTTTCAAAGGATTAAAGATAAACTTTTCCTTTACCCTTTAAAAAGTTGAAAATAATAGTGGCACCAAACAGTTTTAAGGGGTCTGTGGATTCTTTAACCATATGTAAGATTGCAGAGAAGATTTTTAAAAAATACTTTGAGGTGAAAGTTTTTCCATTTTCCGATGGGGGAGATGGATTTTTAGATATAGTTAGATTTTATATAAAGGGTAAAGTAAAAAGGATGAAGGTTACAGGAATTGACGGAAGCCCTATTTTTGTGCCTTACCTCGTTAAGGATGATACAGTTTTTATAGAGTCTGCAGAAATTTTCGGGTTGAAATTGTTAAGAAAGTACCCAGTAGATTATGAAAAAAGAACCACTAAAGGACTTGGAGAGATGATTATCAATCTTTCTAAAAAAGGTTATAAAAAATTTATCATAGGTTTTGGAGGTACCGCTACTGTAGATGCAGGGACCGGGGTAATTGTTGGAGCAGGGGGTAAAATAATGGATGAAAAAGGGAATAACCTAAAAGGGAGAGTAAAAGATTTTTTAAAGATTCATGAAGTTGAATTTAAAGGAATTCAAGGGGTTAATATAGAATGTTGGTGCGATGTAGAGAATCCGTTGTTGGGTAAGGAAAGCGGAATAAGGATTTATTCTGCACAGAAAGGAGTGGAGAGAAAAAAGATAAAGGAGTTTATGAAAGCCTGTAAAAAATTTGTACATATAACTAAAGATAAAAGAAAAGTAGATGTAGGAAGAGCTCCCTACACCGGAGCTGCAGGAGGAGTCCCTGCTGCATTGAAGGGATGGTTTAATGCAGAACTGAAAAGCGGGGGAGAGGAGATTATAAAAATTTCAGGGATAGAAGAGCGTTTAAAAAATGCAGATGTACTAATTACTGGGGAAGGCATGCTTGATTATCAAACATCCTTTGGAAAGATACCAGTAAAACTCGCAAGAATTGCAAGGAAGTATAAAACTATGGTGATAGGAATTGCAGGAGAAATAAAGGATCACGAAATTTTAAAAAAGTTGGGGTTTGATGCATTGTTCAGCATTGTCCAGGGACCCATTAGCTTGGAGAAGTCATTAGAAAAAAGTTGTAAAAATTTGAACTACTTTTTTGAAAGCATCGCAGAGGTGTTTAAAGGAGTTATTCGGTGAGTACCTTTTCTATCCTTTCTAAAGCCCAGTCTATCTCCTCTTTATTTATGATAAGAGGAGGCGCAAGTCTTATTACCTGATGGTGGGTTTCCTTTGATAGGATTCCAAGTTTTGCAAGTTTCTCACAGAAGGGTCTTGCAGTTCCATACTCCTTTTTGATTTCAATGCCTATTAAAAGCCCTTTTCCTCTTATTTCCTTTACATACGGACTTTCAATTTTATTTAATCTTTCCATAAAGTATCTTCCAAGTTCTGCCGCTCTCTCTGGAAGTCTTTCTTCAACAATTACTTCAAGTGAGGCGATTCCTACAGCACAGGCAAGAGGGTTTCCACCAAAGGTGGAGCCATGGTCACCAGGGGTAAAGACACTCATTATATCATCATTTGCAAGTATTGCAGAAACAGGATAAACTCCTCCCCCCAGGGCTTTCCCCACTATTAAAATGTCTGGAGTAACATCTTCGTGGTCACAACCGAACATCCTCCCCGTCCTTCCAAAGCCTGTCTGTATCTCATCTGCAATAAAAAGAACCCGATTTTTTTTACATATTTCATAAGTATTTTTAAGATAACCTTCCTCTGGAACAATTACTCCTCCCTCTCCTTGAATTGGTTCAACAAGAAATCCCACTGTATTGTCATTTATTGCATTTTTTAATGCTTCGACATTGTTGTATGGAATTATTTTAAACCCAGGAGTGAAGGGACCAAAGCCAAACCTGTACTGAGGTTCTGTTGAAAAACTTATTATTGTTGTTGTTCTTCCATGGAAATTGTTTTCACATACTATTATTTCTGCTTTATCTTCTGGAACTTTTTTTCTTAGGTATCCCCATTTCCTTGCTGCTTTTATTGCGGTCTCTACTGCTTCTGCCCCTGTATTCATCGGTAAAGCCTTTTCTTTTCCTCCTATTCCACAAAGGAGTTTTAAAAACTCTCCCATCTTATCATTATGAAATGCCCTGGAGGTTAGGGTTACTCTTTCTGCCTGTTTTTTTAATGCCTGGATTATTTTTGGGTGTCTGTGTCCTTGATTTAAAGCAGAATATGCACTTAGCATATCTAAGTATTTATTGTTTTCAACATCCCACACCCATACACCTTCGCCTCTTTCCAACACCAAAGGTAGAGGTTCGTAATTTTTAGCACTGTATTTTTCGGTTTCATCAATTATTAATTTTGTTTTTTCCATTCTTTACTCCTTTTTATTTATGATATTTTACATTTATCAAAAGTCAAAAAAGATTTATTTTAACTGTTTTTCTACCCAGCTTACCACCTCCTCAAAAATGGTAAGGCCGTGTTCTGCTTCATCCTTTGATATTACTAAAGGAGGAGAAAATCTTACTGCATTCCATCCACAACCAAGGATTATAAGACCTCTTTTAAATGCTTCACCCATTACTATCTGTTTGATATTTTTCCCATCCTTTGTTAGTTTTTCAGGGAGCATTTCTTTTGTCTCCTTATCTTTTACAAACTCCACTCCGATCATTAATCCTTTTCCTCTTACATCTCCAATTATTCTATGTTTTTCCTTCATTTCATTGAGTCTTTCCATCATATACTTTCCTACTTCCGTTGCATTCTTTATGAGTTTTTTCTCAATTAGTTCAACTGTTTTAAGAGCAGCAGCACAGGAGACAGGATTTCCGCCAAAGGTGCTTCCATGAGAACCTTCTCTCCATGCCCTCTTATCGACGGTACTATCCATCATTTCCTCTTTTGCTATAGTAGCTCCTAAGGGAAGACCAGAGGCAAGTGCCTTAGCTATACATACCACATCGGGTTCTATCTTCCAGTGCTCGAAACAAAACATCTTTCCGGTTCTTCCAAGTCCTGCCTGTATCTCATCTATTACAAGGGCAATTTCATACTTTTCTGTTATTTTTCTTAAAAGAGGTAAAAATTCTGGAGGGGGAACAATGTATCCTCCTTCTCCCTGGATGGGTTCAACAAACACTGCTGCTACATCATCTGGTTCTACTATTCTTTTAAAGATTGTATCTGTTAAGAATCCCACGCATGGTAAAAGAGAAATTCCATCTATTTTGCGTTGACCCTTTTTGCAATCTGGATAGGAAAGATTTAATGGGCATCTATAACAGTAAGGATAAAGTGTATGTATCACTTGGGGAATTAATGGATAGAAATGACCTCTTTGAACAGCCTTACTTCCAGAAAGACTCATTCCCACGAATGTTCTTCCATGGAAAGCTCCGAAGAATGATATTGCTACCGGTCTTTTTGTAAAATGCCTTGTTAACTTAAATGCAGATTCAAGGGATTCGGCTCCGGAGTTTGAAAAATATACTCTTTTTTTACTTCTTCCTGGGACAAGAGATATTAATTTCTCTGCAAGTAAAACCTGAGGCCAGTAGTAGAAGTCACTCCCTGATATGTGGATTAATTTTTTTATTTGTTTTTCTATTTCTTTTATTATTTCGGGATGGCAGTGACCAGTGGCAACAACTGCATAGCCTGCCCCAAAATCAAGATACTTTTTTCCATCCAAGTCTTCAATCCACACTCCTTCTGCTTTTTTAACGGTTAATGGAATCTCTCTTGTTCTGGTATGAGCTCCCAGCATAACCTTTTTATCCCTATTTATTAATTCTTTGGATCTTTTCCCAATTTTGGGAGATTTATATCTTATCATTTAACCTCCTTTTTAAGTCTTATAAATATATCTGAAAAAGAAACGCAGTCAAATAAGAATTTTCTTGACATTTTTAATCTTAATGGTATTATTTTCAAAAAAGGAGGTAGGATGGTGGAAAACTTGTTAGAAGAAAAGGGAGTTATAGAGGTGGCTTCTTTGTTGAGGTATTTTATAGACTCGGGAGAGCATGGGTATGCAGAAAGAATGAAAGCATTGGATAATGAAAATCTGAATGACTTTCTTCTTGAACTATTATTTGAAGCAAGAAAAAGAAGAAAGGAAAATATGAGGGATGATAAAGGGAGATTTGTTCCTATTCCTCCTGAAGAGTCTGTTAAGGATTTTATAAAAATTTTTAAAAACAATACAGAAGAAGCAAAGAAAGCAGTGCTTTTACTATCATTGAGTAGGAAGAGTTTTGAAAAGGAGGAGCAGGCTTAGAATAACAAAGACTCATTCATTACCGAAGTTGGAAAAATGTCATAGGCCGGGAGTTTGTTACCATTCCATGAAGTAATTATATCCGAACTTACCTCATCTAATATAATACCCCGGAAACATCGCGAACTTTTCGTTTAAGAGTATTTTACTCAACTTTTCTACGCGTCTCTTTCAGTTCATACCTTCACCAAAATGAGGTCTTTTAACATTATAAACATATTGCCCCTCAAATGTCCATTGATACCTTGGTAAACCATTCTTACAAATATGATTCCATTTGTAGCCTATTAAAATAATTTTCTCCCTGGTAATGATCTCTTAGCCCAAATAATACA
>CAZUTC010000082.1:0-7353 GCA_964623485.1 uncultured bacterium
AAGAAATCAGCCAAGTATATGAGTTTTCAAAAAAAGTAGCAAAAAGTGTCCCATGTTATAAACTCTACTTTAGAAAAGATGATACCGTAATAAAATTTCTTCAAGATGCCAAAATATAGATTGATAAAAACAAAAGGAGACAGTATGTGGCCTGTGGTAAGAAGCGGTGATAATCTATTGATATTAAAAAGAGAGATTCCTAAAAAAGGGGAAATAGGTGTTTACAGATTAGACGGGGTTTTAATTTCTCATAGATTGATAAAAAGTAAAAATGGTTGCCTGTACTTTAAAGGAGACAACAGGGAGAAGATAGAGAAAATAAGAAAGAAGAACATAGAGGGAAAAGTAATATTGTTGAGAAGGATAACCCTTAATAAAATATATAGAATTCTATTGATTTATTTCCCATTTATAAAAAGGGTTCTGGATAAAGTATTGAGAATATGCAGGTATTAGAGGATTTATTCTTTCTTAAAAAAGAGGATTTTTTAAATTTTCTTCTTCATCTAAAAATTCCTGTTTTTGTGGCGTTAGGGGTAAAACAGGGATACAAAAAAGAAAAGAGATTTTATAAACTGCTTCTTTTCAAAAGAAACTTATACATGGTTCAGGAGATGAAAAGGATAGAAAAGGTAATTAATGGAATTCCCCATATCTTTCTTAAAGGACCCTTGCTTTCCCAAATAATATACGGGTCTTTTTATTATCGGGTGTCAAGAGATATAGACATACTAATAAAAAAAAGAGACCTTACTCAAATTGAAAGTAGCTTATTTAAGTTAGGCTATAAGTATATAAAAAGTTGTTCAGAAAGATTTGAGAACAGTTTTCTTTTCAGAAGGCATTATAAAAATAAAAGGTTTACTATAGACCTTCATACCTCTATATTTCCTAAAAGACCCAGGGAAATAAATGATGATTTTTTATGGAAAGACATCAAAAAAGTGAAAATAGGTAATTTTTATTTTCCTTCGCTTTCAGAACGAAATGCCCTTTTCTTTTCTATACTTCATGCATGGGGGCACGGGTATTGGGGAATAAGAGATTTAATCGATATTTATTATCTATCTAAAAAGATGAAGAAAAAGGATCTCTTGATGATAAAAGAGATTTTTAGAAAGAATGGATATTATAATGTGTTTAATTTAACTTATGAAATAATTGAGAATGTTTTTAAGGAAAAGTTTGTTGATACCAGAAGGGTTTTGCCTTTTTTAATAAAGATTGTTAAAAAAAACCTCTTTCTTGCTGAAGGAGATGTCCGATGGAGAAAGGAGGTAATTCAAATTCTTACTCAGAAAAATATCTTAGAAAGGCTCAAGTTACTTAAAATTGTGGTATTCCCTGATGAAAGAGAATGTGTATATAGGACAGGATCTTCGAATGGGAGAATAATGCATTTTAAAAGGATATTTGTTTCTGGGTTCCGTAACATTTTGAAATGGTAAAACTGATAAATATATATAAATCCTACCCTCACCCCCAGGATCCAGTATATAAATACTTCCCATTTCTCAGCAGAAACAAAAGGGAAGTTCTTAAGGGTGTAAACATGCATGTGAATAAAGGAGAGATATATGGAATTACTGGAGAAAATGCTTCGGGAAAGACTACGCTTTTAAAAATAATCGCCATGATTCTTTTGCCAGATAAAGGGAAAGTAGTTATAACTCCTATGGTTCAAAAGAAAAATATAAAAACGTGGAGAAGAATAATAGGTTATTCTCCCTCCTCTGATAAAACTTTTATTCCAAGACTTACAGTGTATGAGAATCTTAAGTTTTTTTCTCTTCTTCAAGGAAATGGTAAAAAGATAGAAAAGATACTGGACCTGTTTTTTCTTACCCCTTACAAGGATACTCCATTTTTTCATCTCTCTCAAGGTTATAAAGAAAGATTGGGAGTAGCAAGGGTGCTTTTGGACGACCCCTTTATAATTCTTCTGGATGAACCTGCAAGGAGTATGGATAATGAAGGAATTGAAAACCTTATAAATATTTTAAAAGGATTTAAAAAGGAAAATAGGACCATAATTCTTACATCCCAAAGAGAAGAGATACTCAAAGGCTGTGATAGAATAGGAAAGATATTAAATGGGAGGTTAAAGGATGATTTTTTTTAAAACTTTTTATGCCTTTCTTTTTAAAGATTTTAAGGAACGTTCTTTTTATCGATTCGGATTTATTATGGATCTTTTTAATATAATAATTGGACTTACCATTTTCTTCCTTTTATCAAAAATTGTAGAAGAAAAGGTTTCTGACTATTTTTCCTTTGTTCTTATAGGGATATTACTCCAGAGTATTTTTCAAACATCGGTCTCTCATTTTTCAATCACAACCTCCAAATATCTTGAAAAAGGGCTTTTTGAATATTTTATAGGGAGTTCTACGAATCCTTACCTTTTGATTTTTGGGTCTTCTGCTTACAATTATCTTCTTACATTTGTAAGGACAGCCATTATGCTTGTTATTGGGGTGGTTATTTTTAAGGCTCAAATATATGT
The DNA here is from genome assembly GCA_964623485.1 of uncultured bacterium. Classification (GTDB taxonomy): domain Bacteria; phylum Hydrothermota; class Tepidihabitantia; order B3-TA06; family CAYQJV01; genus CAZUTC01. Next base: position 2,507 of record CAZUTC010000082.1, read on the forward strand.
TAGAAATCTGTGGAGTATCGTTCCATTTATTTTTATCTCCATTATAGCTTTCGCATCTATTGGGATGATTTTGGCAGGCATTGTTATACTTTTCAGATACGAAGGAATTTTGAGGTTTTTTATCATATATTTTTTTATGCTTTTTTCGGGGGTATACTATCCTTTAGATGTAATACCTCTAAGTTTGAGAAGTATCTCTTTTTTGCTTCCTTTAACCCATGCCTTGAATGGGATAAGGGAGATTCTTCTAAACAACTCATTAAAGAAAGGAGCTCACTCTTTTTTGTTCCTTTTCTTGTTTGCAGTTTTTTTGCTTCCTTTTTCATATATTTTCTTTAATACCGCAATAAAGATGGGTAAAAAAAGGGGTAACCTTTGTTATCTCTAAGAATAAAAAGGAGGTGAAGATGACAAGAGATGAGGTATTAACAACCCTTAACTTTTTTGGATTCTTTCTTTTTATAATGCTTCTTTTTCTCTCTTATGCGGTAATCTCCTCCTCTTACATACTCCATTTCGTTTTAAAAATGGGAATCTCTTTTGCCGGCATTGTTATACCTATAATCTGGCTTATTCTCCATTTCAGATTCGAAAACAGATTAAAAAAGAAGATTTTCGGTTTTTGGGGATATCTGGTTCCTCTTCTTTCCATGCTGGGATGGGTTGCGGTTTTTATAAAAGTTCTCACAGCTCAGGTAAGATAGAGATGTTTACTGGGATAATCTTTATTCTTATGGTTTTTGAACCTCAAGATGAAGGAGGAATAAAAGCATACATATGGGGGGAAGTGGAGAAACCAGGGGCATATCGGCTTTTTGGGACACCTGATATTCTTGAGTTAATATCCGTTGCAGGAGGACCCACTCAAAGAGCAGACCTCAAAAAGGTAATATTGATAAAGGCAAAGGATGGTAAAAAAAGGAAGATAAACATTGATAGAATAATGAAGGAAGGCAAGATGATCTTTCTCACATCAGGAGATGTTGTGGTAGTTCAACCCAGGATGTTTTATCTCCTTAGAGAGTACCTTTCAGTAGTTTCATCAATTGCAATACTTTTAAATCTTGCAATCACATTGTCGAGGTTGTAAATGGATGAGAAGGATGTAAGTTTAAGAGATTATTTTGAGGTCATACTCCACCGTAAATGGATAGCTATCACCGTGTTTAGTATATTCATCTTCTTTACGCTTTTCTTCCTTAAAAAAGCAAAGCCTTTATACCAAGCAACCTCTAAGATTATGATAGAACAGGAGACGAGCCAGGGTATTCTCATGCCTACATTTTATTTTCCCTTTTATAGACCTACCAACGTACAGAACCACTGTGAGATAATCACCAGTAGAGCATTTGCTGAATTCCTCGCAACTCACATGAGTGAGCAGACAAAGAAGTATCTTAAAAAAAGATGGAAAGATTCTATTGATATTTCTTTACTTGTAAGAAGTTGTGTATCCGCTTCTGCTATGAAGGAAACTGATTTGATACTAATAAACGCGACCTCTAAGGATAAAAAAACAGCGGTTCTCCTTGCCAATGAAGCGGCAAAAGGATATAGAGAGTATAATTTATCCCAAAGAAGAGCAGATATTTCTGCTATAAAAACTTTTGTGGAGAATCAGCTGAATATTGTAAGGAAAAGATTGGATGAGGAGGAAAGAGAGCTTAAAAAATTCAAAAAGGAAAATAAAATAATAACACTTTCAAACGAAGCCTCGGAACTGGTTCAGAAACAGAGTCAACTGGCATACATGATACATACCACCCAAAGTGAATATGAGGAGAAAAGGAAAAAACTTTCGTATATAAAGGGGATTATAGAAAAAGAAAAAACCCAGTTTTCAAAAAAGCTTGAAAATATATCCTCTCCCTTGCTTTCTAATTTGAAGTCAAATCTAAGTAGACTTGAACTGGAAAGGATAAATCTTATTCTTCAGGGGTATAAAGAAAGAGATCCCAAAATACAGGCTCTTTCCAGAGAGATAGAGGAGGTAAAGGCAAAGATAAAAAATGAGGCGGAGAAGATATTCAGAGGAGAAGGGGTAATAGACCCCATGAATAGATTACAGACTCTTTTTGAGAACTCGTTTCTTCTTACAATAGAGATAGAAGGTTTGAGAAAAAGACTGGAAGTACTTAAGGGTATAGAGAAGAAGTATCAAGCAGAACTCAGTAAACTTCCTGAAATAGAGAGAGTCCTTGCCAAACTGGAAAGGGATGTAGATGTAGACAGAAAGATATATAGCCTTCTTTCCCAGAAACATGAAGAGGCAAGAATAGAGGAGGCAGGAAGGCTTTCTCTTGTCAGAATTATAAGCCTTGCAGATGGTGCCTACCAGATTTCTCCCAAGACAAAAAGAAGTATAATACTTGGATTAATACTTGGTCTTATGTTCGCCACCGGGTCATGCTTTCTTGCAGAATATCTTGATAGGACAGTTAAAGATATATCAAAGATTTCGGAGAAAACAAATATTCCAGTCCTTGGAGTGGTTCCAAGTCTTGGAGAGAAAAGATTCTGGCCTTTCCTGGGCAATTCAATTCAATTTAAAAATCCTGGAATATATGTTGTTAAACCAAAAACTCAAGGGGCAGAAGCGTTCAGGTTAATAAGAACAAATATGAAGTTTTCATCTCCGGATAAACCGTTAAAAACAATTCTTGTTACCAGCGCAAGAGGAGATGAAGGGAAAACCACCGTAGCAGTGAATCTTGGAATAGTATTTTCAGAGGGAAAACAGAAAACCATTGTGGTGGATGCAGATTTAAGAAAACCTCATATACACAAATTTCTAAAAATATCAAAGGTTCCTGGATTTACAGATGTAATTGTTGGAAATATTGGGCTAACCGATGCAGTACACAAGGTTAATGATTATCTATGTTTTCTTCCCTCAGGAACCATACCTCCCAATTCTTCTGATTTCTTGGACTCGGAGAGTTTCACCCTATTTTTAAAAAGACTGAGTAAGAAGTTTGATGTTGTTATAATCGATTCAGCCCCCATTCTGGGAATGGCAGATACTCTTATTCTCACCCCAAAGGTAAATGCAGGACTTATTATAGTGAGAATCGGCAAGACAGACAGAGACTCTTTACAACATGCATCAAAACTGTTAAAAGACATTGCAAAAGAAGATACAAAACTTTACTACATAGCCAACGATATTTCCTTCAGCAGCAAATATGGATATTACTCCTATTACTCTTACTACTATTACTCCTATCCCAGAAAAGAAAAGTAATAAATCAGCGAGGAGGGACTATCCTTATACCTCTTTTATCTCCCGGAGAGTTATCAAATACCTCTATTACATGAAATATTAAAACCGGAAATGTTCTTCTGAATTTTCCATGAAAATAGCTATGGATAAGATTTGTGTATTTCAAAATCTTTTTTTCATAATCGGTTGCAGTTTTGTCCTTCGGATGGACAATTCGCGCAATGGTTCTCAATTCAAAGGATGGAATGTCCAAAAATACAATTGTGGCAACCGGATTCTCCATTATGTTTAAAAATGTGTGAGTTTCAAAATCCTTTGTAGTATAGAGTTCCAGGGATACCTGTTTCTTCATATCGAAAAGTGTTTTCCCATCCTGGTATAGACTCTTTAAGAAGCTTAACTTCTCTGCCATTGAGGCTTCGGCGGTTTTTTTAATATTTTTTATTATTTCCTCTATTTTTTCTTCCTTAGGGACAAATCCAATACCTTTTATGGCATTGTTTAATGTAAACTGAGTATCTTTTCTTCCAGCTCCATAGGTCGCAACTGCTCCACTATGGGGTCCTGCAAGTTCAGGCATTTTGCCCTTTTTTATTTTCTCTATATCTTTTATTCTCTTTTTTAGGCTCCATTCTATGAATTCCTGAGGTAATTCCCGGGTTTTGAACTCATACCATTTTCTTTCTATTTTTGCCTTTATTATGTTTTTTCCTATTTTCACATTCTCTTGAATAAAGTATCCCTTTTCCCAATAGTTTTTGCCTTCCTTGTGTTCCATTACTCCTCCAAAAAGTTTTGATATCTTTCCCGAAACGAAAGTAAACAGTCCTGCAACTCCCAGAGTTTTTATAAACTCTCTTCTATTCATAAAGCCTCCTCTTTTTAAGGATTATATCTTATAATTTAAACATGTCAAAAAAGAAATTTTCATAGAATTCTTGATTAATATATTGTGGAATTTTACAAGTGTCATATGCTGGGAATTTTTTACCATCCATGAAGTATTTATATCCGAGCTTACTTCATCCCCCAATCTGTCTGCCAGCAAATTTCATCTTTAATACCCCATTTCCTCAACCATAAGATTACCAGAACCATAGATGCAATATCGTCTTTTTTCAAAATATCTCTTTGGTTCATTTCCTAACCACATTTCTTGATGTCTTCCAAATGCGAGCAGTAAGAAAGATATTTCTATTTTTAAGAAGTCTCCCCACTATTGATTTTCTGAAGAATTTCAAAAAGATATTGGATTGGCACCTTGAAAAAAATGAATTTATGGATAAAGACAAGGGCTTTTGGGCTGTTTGTTTCGAGCACCACAAACAAAGAGGGAGAGAATAAGAATAAAGTATCCCTCCGTTTCCACCGTTACGAGGATAATAAGGTATTTAAAGGATATTGGGGGTGATAAGAGGTTGAAGGTCTCTTTTTATGCAAGAAGTGGGAGAGTGGTTGTTAGGAGGAAAAGGTATAAAAACTTTTTAGTGGAAGTGCAAGGGATTTTATGGAGAAGTTTAATACAATACTTTTTGAATAGGCAGGTAAAGGATAAAACTCCTTGGTAATATGTTTATAGAATTCTGCAGTTTCTTGACAATAATGAACCAGTAAAGTATAATTA
>CAZUTC010000083.1:0-7263 GCA_964623485.1 uncultured bacterium
TTCCTTGTAATATCTTTATTTCCTCGCAATGGTTGAAACAGAGGGATACTTTATTCTCATTCTCTTCCTCTTTGTTTTTAGTCCCCGAGATAAATGACCAAAAAGCCTTGCCTTTATCCATAAATTTGTCTTTTTAAGGCAATCCAATATCTTTTTGAAATTTTTCAGGAAACTGTAGAATTTTCATTTTTTATATTGAATGTATGAGATAGTAAAAAGGGATAAAGATTAAAAAACCAAAACCTATACCTCCCAAAACTCCTGTTAAGAATCTTAAAATGTTATTTCCTTCATAAAATTTTTCTAAAAAAAGCTCTGCAAACATAGGAATAAAAAGCAAAAGGTAAAAATAAAACTTTTTTAAATTAATTTTTTTGAAAAATACATAAATAGAGAATATAAAAACTCCAAAGTATATTCCAAAGCATCTTGCGCATACTGGAAACTGGTTACCGCAAACAAAAAAAGACCTTTCAGCTCTTTGATGGCATAGAAAAGAGAAGAGCTTATAAATAAAATTAAGTTTAAATAAAGGAGTAAGAAGGATCATTCCTATGGTAAAAAAAGAAAAAATAAAAAATGCTATTTTGGGAATGCATTTTAAGCCTTTTTTCACTTATTTTATAAATTCAGAAAACTTTGAAGCCCCCAGAATTCCTGCATTATCTTTTAGTCTGGAAATAACTATCTTCACCTTTCTTTTCTCCAGAGGCATGATGTATTTTTTTATGCTTTTCCTTATTGGGTTAAGGAGAATGTTTCCTGCTTTACTTATCCCCCCTGCCATTATAATCAAGGAAGGGTCAATAAGTTGAACTACCGAGGCAAGAGTGTAACCTATTAACTCACCTGCATACTCAAATACTTCCACTGCAACTTTATCTTTCTTCTTTGCTTCTTTGGCTATTTTCCTTGGGGTGAGTCTTTTGTACTTTTTAAGGGTTGAATCCTTCTTTTTTATCAGTCTTTTTGCATAATTAACCAGATAATCTGCCCCCACATATCTTTCAAGACATCCCTTTTTCCCACATCTGCATACTGGTCCTTTTGGATTTATGGTTATATGGCCAAACTCTCCTGCAGTGTCATTCTCTCCGATTATTAATTTTCCATTGATTATAAAGCCTCCTCCTACCCCGGTACCCAAGGTAAACACAAAAATGTCTCTTTCCCCATGCCCTCCATACAGATACTCCCCTATAGCAATTGCATTTACATCATTCCCCACAAACACAGGCTTTTTTAGCTCTTTCTCCAGAATATCTTTTAAATGAATGTTTCTCCATAAGGGAAGGTTTGGAGATGTTCTCACAATGCCTTTCTTATGGTCTATCAAGCCTGCAATTCCTATTCCTATGGTTTGTATGTTTTTATTTTTTTTAATTTTATTCTTAAGCAAATCAATCAAAACTTCTGGAGAATCTTTTGAAGGGCAGGGAATCACCTCTTTTTTGAGGATTTTCCCATCCTTTACAACTCCAAGTTTAATATAGGTACCTCCTATATCTATTCCTATATTGAAACTCACTCTTTAGAAATTTCCATTTTGTAAACAGCTTTAACAAGTTCTTCATACTCTGGGGAAGGAGTCTTATCTCTTCTTTTCATTACCTTCTTCATTACTTCAAGCAACTTATCCAGTCGGTACACATCTTCATAGCCCCAGGAAAAAGATGGAACTTCTTTTGGAGTTACACCTCCTCCAAATATGTTTGCAAAGATCCCTATGATACTTCCGGTGTTTATCAAACTTCCTATCCCTGTCTTTGCATGGTCTCCTATTACACACCCAAACTTCAATAGTCCGGTATCAATTGTTTTTCCTTTTATCTGGACCCTTACATTACTGTAGTTGTTCTTTAAATCAGAGTTTGTGGTAAGGGCTCCCAGGTTTACCCATTCTCCTATATATGAATGTCCTATAAAACCTTCATGATGCTTGTTTGAATATCCGTGTATTATAGTTGCCTCTATCTCTCCTCCTATCCTACACACCTCTCCTATTGCACATCCTGGTCTTATCTTCGCCCCATCCACTATGGTTCCCCTGCCAATAAAACATGGGCCTTCTATAACTGTGGGTCCTTTAATTCTTACCTCTTCATCTATATAAATTTTACCGGTTCTCGCGTCTATTAAACCTCCTGCTTCTATAGCTGAATTTTTTCCAAAATATAAATTACTTTCTCCATAAATAACCGCTCCTTTAAGTATCTCGCCTTTTATCCCATGGTTTTCGATATCCTCTTCTATAAGCTTTTCTATATCTTTTATTATCTCCCAAGGGTAGTGATAAACTGAGGCTTTTATTATTTCCTTTGGAGTATCTTTCTCTTCAAAAATTTTTTTAACTTCTTTAATATTTATTTTCCCCCTTTTTACCTTTTCAAATACAGCAACTTTCTCTTGGGTTTGAGTTACCACTACTCCTTCGGTGTGGGGTATTTTCTCATATAGTATGGTATTTGCTTTAAGGAAGCACACTTCATCTCGGGTATCAATCCAGTTAACCAAAATATTAGGATATCTTTTTTCTATGTATTTTTCTATGTAGTCTCTTACCACAACTCCTGTGATTTTTCCCATCTTTTTATTTATTTTTTCGAAAAAATTAAATCTGCCGCATTTTATTTCAAATAAAGGCCTTAAAAGAGTTAAGGGATAGAAATTATCTGCTTCATCCTCAACAAGGTATATCTTCAAACCAATTAGACCTTCTCTATATATTCACCTGTTTCGGTCTTTATTCTTACCTTATCTCCTTTATTAACATGAGGAGGAACTTGAATCTTAAGACCTGTTTCAAGGACTGCAGGTTTATACTGAGCTGATGCAGTTGCATGTTTTATGGTGGGCTCCGTTTCCACTACTTCCAGCACCACCTCCTTTGGAGGTTTTATGCCTATTGGTTTTTGCTCAAAAAACTCCACATATACCTTTATATTTGGTGTAATATAGTATCTATTTTCCCCTATCGCATCTGAGGGAATGGAGATTTGCTCATAGGTTTCGGTATTCATAAAATAATAGAACTCATTGTCATTATATAAAAATTCCATCTCCACCTCTTCTAAAACTGCGGTTTCAATCTTTTCATCAGAAAAGAATCTTTTTTCAAATGCATCACCTGTTTTTAGGTTTCTTATTTTCAAAGTTATCTTGCCGGTTCCCCTTCCAAGAGCTATGTGTCTTCTTTCTAAAACAATATGAGGCTCACCATCCACCACAATGCACATTCCTGGTTTAACCTGGGTTGCAGGTATCATATGACCTCCTTTGGCTCAACCCCTATCTTTTTGAGTTTCTCATAGAAAAGATTTTTGATATCTTCAAGGTCTTTTTCTTTTTTGGCTTCAAACCGAAGGACAAGAACGGGTTGGGTATTGGAGGCTCTTACCAGTCCCCATCCCTTCTCGGTGACCACTCTTAAACCATCAATGGTGATAACATTAAATCCTTCAAACTCCTTTTTTAATCTTTCAACCACATCAAACTTTATCTTATCTGGGCAGGCTATCCTGATCTCCGGGGTAGATATATAGGATGGGATTTCCGAAAGGAGTTGGGTAATTTTCTTCTCCTTTTTATCCATTATTCGCAATACTCGCAGGGACGCATAGATTGCATCGTCAAACCCAAAATACTCATCTTTAAAGAATATATGTCCCGACATCTCTCCTGCCATTGGAGCATTTTCTTCTCGCATCTTTGCTTTAAGGAGGGAATGACCTGTCTTATACATAATAGGTATACCATCTTTTTTCTTGATGTATTCAACTATCCCTTCCGAGCATTTCACATCGAATATTATTTTTGCTCCAGGGTTTTTCTCAAGCACCTCTGATGCAAGTAGAGCCAAAAGTCTGTCTCCGTATATAAGATTTCCCTCCTCATCTATTATTCCTATTCTATCTCCATCTCCATCATATCCTATTCCTATATCTCTTTTTTCCTCTTTCACTATTTTTGAAAGCTCTTCCATAAATTTGGGAATTGTTGGATCCGGGAGATGAACAGGAAAATTCCCGTCCGGTTTGAGATTTATATATTTTACATCAAAACCAAATGAAGAAAAAAGCCTTTCAATTAAAACTCCTACCGCACCATTCCCGGGGTCAACTGCTATTCTAAACCTCTTTTTGAACTTAAATTTAGTTTGAAGGTATTTTAAATAATCCGGAATAGGGTTTCTTTGCTCTATTTTGCCTTCTCCCTTTTCAAAATCTTCCTTCTCAATCATCTCTTTTAGTTTCTGGATTTCCTCTCCATAAATGCTTGTTTTATTCACGCATAGCTTCAACCCATTGTACTCCTTAGGATTATGACTTCCTGTGACCATAACTCCTGAGTCTTCTTCATAATAATTGATTGCAAAGTATAATACTGGAGTAGGTATAAGTCCTAAATCAATAATATCTATTCCAGTGGATGTAATGCCTGCAATTAAATTCCTCTTTATTCTTGGTGAAGAGAGTCTTGCATCCATCCCTATAAATGCTTTTTTCTTTTGGCATCTTTTAATATAGGTTCCGTATGCTCTTCCAATCTCATTTACCACCTCTGGGGTCAAATCTCTATCTGCTACCCCTCTTATATCGTATTTTCTAAATATAAGAGGGTTTAGTTTCATTTTATTATTCCAAGCCAGTCTCTTAGGAGGAATTGGAGTCTACCTATTAAAAGAGATAACCTTGCCATCACGGTAAGTCCGAAGGTGGCACCAAATCCTATCATTATAAATACAACTCCTATCCTTCCTATTCTTCCCATCCATCCTGTCTCTTTTCTTGAAAAGAAGAAATACATAAGAGTGGAAATAACACCTATAAATATAATTACACTCCATATCCCAAGCCATAGATTTTGGGCAAACATCTGAGGCACTATTATGGTGTTTTCCATCTGTTTAAATATACTCGCCTGGAATATAAGGGGGATACCTACACCTGCACCCCATCCAAGAGCATATGCAATGGGAACCCTTACAAGCCATGATATTTTAGGAATAAATCTTGTAATATAGAGAGCTCCCACAAATGCTGGAATAAAAAACCAGAAGTTATGCTCCACTAAGAGAGGTCTTATAACATTAGGATAGAACACATTATGCCAGATTACAGCCACCGTATAACCTGCTGAAATTCCCACAAATAGATGTTCTGCAAATTTATACAAAGGATTGTCTTTATAAAGAAAGGAGTATATGAACAATGTTAACACTGCAGCAACCCAAATCCAGGGATCTGTGGATATATTCATTTTTTCCTCCTTGTTGCAAAGTAACTGATGTTTGCAAAAATAACAAATATCATCATCACAAGTACCGCTCCCGAGACAGCGGGCATTGATTGAGTTGCTCTCATAAAGCTTCCTGGTTTAGTATAACTGTAGCCTTTCTCTTTCAGGAGATTTTCGTATTCAGCTGCTGCCTTCATACCAGTGAGAAGTCCTCTTAACTGTCTTGTGGGAAGAAATGGATATGCATCTGCTGCTGAAACCGCAGTAACTCCTGCACCTACTGGAACCCCATACTTTGTATAGGCATAATATATCCAGGTTGTATATCCAGGGGAACCTGCTGAAAAAGAGACTATCAAACCTACATTTTTATAATTCTTCACTTTTTGCATTAAAGGAAGGGAATCAAGAGGAATTCCATAATTATCCACCGGGAATGTTTTTTTAATGGAAACTCCCATTCCCATAATCATTGCCACAGCAGGGGCTTTATACCCGAGAAAAACATAGTCTTTTCCATAGACTTTATTATATTCTTTTGCAATCTCTTTAAGCGCCTGTTCTCCAAGCCCCACACCGGTAGGCCAAAGTCCTACACCTATTACAGGGATATCGCGAGAGAAGGCATGTTTTAAAACCGCCTCCAGCATTGGGTAAAGCTCCGGCATAGACTGAGGGTCAAAATCCACAGAGATTATTAATGCCTTTCTGCTTCCCTTTAAGGATTCTACCGCATCAAAAAGTTCTTTTGTCCTTCTTAAACCTCTTAAGGAAGGCATTCTCACCGTAGTTATAAGAGGTATTATAATAACGACAGCAAGAACGAGGTATATTATTCTTCTGTCTACCTTTCCTAATGCCTCTAAAAACTTCATCTTCCACCTCCTGCGCCAAGGTAGCCTCTTTCTATCCCTAATATTATTTTTAAAGATGTAGCAATACCTCCCAAAGCTGCACCAAGCGTTATACCTCTTTTTGCTGCAAGGTTAGGAACACTTAATAGCCATTCTGTAAAGTCTCCAAGAATTTCCCAGTTAAATAGAACCACGCTTCCCATAACGATGAATGCTGCTATTAAAAGCAGTGTAGATTCCAATGTTTTGGTCCTGAATGCCCGATATGCTGCAGAGGCAAGATAAAATGCAAGCATAGAAAACATGGTGGCACCTAAGGGAACCTGAATGAATAAATAAAACATGTTAAAAAGAGGTATCTTAGTACCCGGGGGTACACCAAGAAACTTTCCATAATAAGGTACCATAAATATCTTCTCTGCCCTCCATATTCCAAGAACGATCATTACTGCAAGAGATACAAGAGTCACAATACTGAAATACCAGTCTTTCCTGCGTCTTTTGATTTTTATCCAGTGGTGGTTTATTAAACTTCCCAAGGATAGAACTACTGCAAAACTTGCTATTGCAATAAACCACCGATAGGTAAGGTCAAAGAAATCCTGAGATAATTTGTGGGGAATAAAAAACTGGATCATCATTATTATCCCAAGAACAAGGGTTATGGTTAAGGGTATTCTTCTCTGCATAAAACCTCCTTAATATGTTGCAAGTATTGAAAGAACAAATTTACTCAAACCTATAAGTGAAAGCAGTGTCCCAACCGCAAGCATAACCATTATTGTCGCCTTTCCATAATCCTGCCCCTTTATAGTTCCGACCAAAGTAGGTTCTCTTGAGATATACGCAGAGGCTGCATACAACTCCTCTCCAATAATGGTATAGTCACAGGAGGTAATGAAGAAGGGAAGCTGAGCAATTGCATCTGTCCCTGCAATCTGGATTGCTCCGGTTTGAGCTCCAACCTCTGCAAGAAGCAGGGCTTCAGCATAGAACATTCCCATGAAGAAGTTTGCAGCAGGTCTCTCCCTCACCATTATCCCATTTACTGCAGAGGTATATCCAAACTGAGAGCCAGTAATATAGAAGACACTATCTGGATTGAACGCATCCGGTCTTCCAACATCAGTATATGCTTCTTTAACAATCTCTCTGGTTACAGTATAAACAA
>CAZUTC010000084.1:0-3949 GCA_964623485.1 uncultured bacterium
GTTTACAGACCTGGGGAGCCGGAGTGTGACCAATTCCATTACCCTGGGCTTCTATCATACATCTGGGAGCATGGCAAACTGCCCACGGCTCCACCTAAGGCATTCAAAAAATGACCTGTAAAATAGATTTTAGTATCCCTGGGAAAAATGTTCCTGCCCTTCTTTTTCTAAAAGGAGCTGAATTTCCTTTCCAGAAGGAAGAGTTAAAGAAATTTTTAAAGTTCCATGAATGTTAACTTAACAAAATTGCTTTATTTTTAAAATTAATACGAAAAGAATTAAAAAGTAAAAAGAAGTGCTCACACGTTGGATTTTTATGAACTGTTTTTATTTTAAGCATAGAGTTGAAAAATCTTACTCGTATAGGGGTAACTATATATAGCTTTAGAATAATGTATGAGAAGCATGAAAAGACACCAAAGGAACTTGTTAGTGTAAAGGAAAAAATTCTTTGAGTTCGCAGAGAAGTTTTAAAAGAGAATGAATTGATAGCTCTTAAGGAAACCCGGAATTTGTAAAATTAAAGCTTAAGCGACTTCAGGATGAAGGTATACTTTATCTAATCAATTATATAGAAGGATAAGGACTTGTTCCAACATCGTCACTTCCTCCATCATAGGTTTTGTATCACTCCTCTGTAGGGGGCTATGCTGAGAAAATACTACTTAATGCCTTTGTAAAACCAAACAGTATACGAAAGATTTTTAATATTCTCATATTCACCTCCCATGTTTTATTTTTTAAAATAACCCAAGGAATTTGAAACTTTACATCACCTTCTTTATTTTAAGAAGAGGATAGTTTTAATGAGTACGATTAAAGCGCACTTAGAATCATACCCTTAAAAGTGCATCTCCTCTTTTTTCAAAATGATACAGATTTTAAAGATTGCAGAATTCCATAACATATTAATCGGGAATTTTATTCTCTCTCTATCTTTCAAAGAAAACACTGTAAAAGAGGTAATTTTTCAGAGATTTATATAAGACATCACTTAAAGAATGCAGATTCCACACCGTATAATTCCTTCTTTTTAACCTCTTCATCCATAAATATACTGTTGCCTGTTCCTTCAAGGAAAAAATTAATCTTTCTTAAGACTTATAAAAACTTAAAATTGCAAGTTCTTGTATTGTAAAAAATAAAACTATCAATCAAAATTAGTATTGACTTTTTGAAATGTTAAGTTAGAATTAAGAAGGATGCAGGCTACAGTATTTTTTATAAAATGGGAAGATGGATGGCAAGATAAGTTGAAAAAAATAGTTAAAAGGATGGGAATTAAAAAAGAAAAAGTCTCAGCTCCAATAGCAGGGGTAAAAACCCATTTTGGAGAAGAGGGAAATAAAACCTATCTTTCCCCTTCTTGGATAGGAGAAATAATAAAATTTTTAAAAGAAGAAAACCTATCTCCAGTCCTTATAGAGACAACAACTCTTTACCGGGGTAAAAGACAGGATGCGGTATCCCATCTTAACTTAGCGTATGCCCATGGATTCACATTTGACAGAGTCCACGCTCCCATTATAATTGCTGATGGAATGCGCGGGGAAGAGGATATGGAAATTCCCATAAATCTACCCCATGTAAAAAAAGCAAAAATAGGAAGGGGAGTAAAAGGGATTGATATTTTCATTGGAATTTCTCATTTCAAAGGACATATGCTTACCGGGTTTGGGGGAACCTTAAAAAACTTTGCAATGGGACTTTCCTCAAAAAGAGGAAAACTGGAGATGCATTCTCTTTCTAAACCTTATATAGAAGAGGCAAAATGCACTGCCTGTGGCGAATGTTATAGATACTGTCCCCATGAGGCTGTTGTAAAAAAGAATGCTATTTTTAGCATAATCCCCTCAAAATGTACTGGATGTGGAGGATGTATAACAATCTGCCCGGAAGGAGCGGTAAAGATAAAATGGAATGAAGCATCAGAAAATGTTCAGAAAAAAGTGGCAGAGTACTTCCTGGCGATAACAAGAGGCAAACCCGGACTTTATATAAATTTTCTTGTAAATATAACCAAAGAGTGTGACTGTTTCCCCTCCAAGGGAAATGATATAATAACCGAAGACAAAGGGATAATGGTCTCCTTGGACCCTGTAGCTATAGACCAGGCATCCTTTGATTTAATAAAAGAAGAAATACTAAAAGCCCACCCTGAAATAAATCCTGAAATACAGCTTGAACATGCAGAGAAAATAGGGGCGGGAACAAGAAATTATAAAATTAAGGAGGTGTAAATGAAAACAAAACATATAATTGCAGCCTCCACTATTGGATTCTTTTTCCCCTTTCTCTTCCTTATCCTAAGACTGATAACAGGTGAATTCCTTGAACCCTTAGATATATCCATTGCAGACAATGCCTTAAGAAGAACACCTTCCCCTAAAAACAAGGATATAGTAATTGTGGAAATAGATGAAAATACCAAAAGACATCTGGGTGAGGTGATACATTATCCTCAGTTGTGGTTTAAGGATTTTTTAAAAAAATGTAAAAATCCAAAGGCAGTGTGTATATGCTTTCCTCTGCATTTTCCAAAAGAGATACCAATATCTGCTATACAGAGTTATGACACGATTGCAAAAATAACAGGAATCTCTTCCCAAAGATTAAGAGTTGTAATACCTACTCTTGAATATATCAAAGAGGATGAGGAGCTAAAAAAACTAATAGAAAAAAACAATGTATATTTTGGATTTGAGATAAAAAAAGAAAAATATGGAGAAGAAATTCTCATATTTGATGTGCGTATATGGAAAATTCCCAAAAAATTAAAAACAACCGTATTTTCTGGTAAAGACTTCATCGCTCCTTCCAAAAATTATCTTTCCAAAGCAAGAAGAGCAGGTTTTATAAATCTCTTACCAGATGAAGATGGAATTACAAGAAGGATACCATTGATAGGTCTTATAAGAAAGGATACGGTTTGGAAAATAAAAAAGGATAGCTTAGGAAGACTGGACCGTTTCTACCTTTCACTTCCCCTTGCAGTAATGGCCGGAATTAAAAAAATAAAAAACATTGAGATTCCAGATATGTATCATATAAAACTTGATAAATACCTTCTTCCAGTAGAACCACCCAATGCCGCTTATCGACCATTATTCCACTACAGAGAAAAAAGTTTCAAAAAATACAGTATGTGGGGTATAATATCCTCTTCAACTCCTAAAAACTTTAAGAACAAAATTATTATTGTGGGAAGAGAGGATGAAAAAACCTATCCCACCCCCTTATCAAACTCCATGCCGGTTCATTTGATACATGCAAATACCATTGCTTCTCTTATAAAAATGAAACCTTTAATAAAATCAAGCCCGTTTGTGGAGTTCATCCTCTCTATTCTTTTGTCCTTCATAGTAGCCTCTGTCTTTTTCTTTAAATATCGAAGATATCTTATACCTTCAGTATTAATCCTCTGGGGAATTTTTTATCTCATCTGTGTCTCTCTTATAAAATCCGGTTACTGGCTTTCTTTCTTTCATCCGTTTTTCACCTCCCTACTATCTTTTATTGTAGCGGGTATTTTCTGGGTTTTTGATGAAGGAAAAAACATCCCCATTCTCTTGCTTTTCTCAAAGAGGCATAAGGGGAAAATAGACAATAATTTTATAAGAGAACTCTCTTATGTACCTTATGTTAAAACCAAAGATTATGTTTTTCTCTCCATGTTTTTTAATGCAAAGAAGAAAAAAAAGAGTTTAAAGGATGTGGCAGTGTATATAGATGAACTGGAGGAGATATTTAAAGAAACAGCCATTCGGTATGGTGGTATGATTGTACCATCAGAGGACTCTCTATTCACCGCTGTGTTTGAGGGAGATAGGGCGGTGATGAATGCATGTGCTGCTGCCACAGAGTTGAGGAAAAAATTAAGGGACACAAACGCAAGATGTATGGCAGATGAAATAGGTGAGATACTGTTTGGACTGGGAGTTTCTAAAGG
>CAZUTC010000084.1:3959-7134 GCA_964623485.1 uncultured bacterium
CCGGAAAACCAATAGCATTATCAAAAGAACTTGCAATTCTTGCTGTAGAACAAAAAAAGGAAATATTGATAGACCAGGAAATCGCCAAAGGACTACCCAAAGGTTCCCTACGGGAAGAAATAGGAGAACTTTCCTTCCTGGATATAAAAACTCCAGTATATGAACTTTTAAAAATTAAATGAGTTATAAAATAAGATTACCCCAGTTTGAAGGTCCTATAGAACTTCTTCTATACTTTGTAAGAAAAGACAGGATAGATATAATGGATATTCCCATTTCAAAAATTGCAGATGAATTCTATGAGTACACCAGAAAAATAAACCCAGAAAGAGAAAGCTATGCAGATTTCCTATTAATGACTGCCATTCTTTTAAGGATGAAGGTAAGAGCATTGCTTAATATGGGATACGAGGAAGATATAAAAGAGGATGTTTCCCAAAAGATAACTCTTTCAGATATAATAGAACAGTTCGCAAAGTATAAAAAAACTCAGGAATTTTTAAGAAGGAAAGAACTTGAAAACCTCTATCTCCTCTCAAGGGTCCCTGCATTTGAAGAACCAACAAAAGAGAAGGCAGAAGATCCTTTCAAACTTTTGGAAATATTCAAAAAACTTTTAGAAAAAAACAAAGAAAAAACTAAAACTATATACGGCGAGAAATACAGTTTTGAAGAGGTGGCGGCTTTCATAAAAGAGAAATTAAACAAACATAAAAAAATCTCATTTTTACAGATAGTAAGAGAAAAACCGGATTTTGAATGGCTTATCTCTGTATTCTGGATGATTCTTATACTTGCAAAGAACAAGGAGATCTCTCTACATCAAGAAAATTACGGGGAGGATATAAAAATAATAAAATCTAACCTACCTTAAAAGTATCACCTTTTTACATTCTTTATACCTTTTGGTTTTAAACATCACAAAGTATATTCCTGAGGGAAGCCTCCTTCCAGCATCATCCTCTCCTCTCCATTGCTCTATATAATATCCTGCTTTTTTATACTTCTTATCCATTCTTTTCACCATTCTCCCTACCACATTGTAAATCCTTATACTCACCCTTTCAGGACCCGAAAGATAAAACTTTATGTTAAGACTCCGAGAAAAGGGATTGGGATAAGGCTGATAAAGTGTTATATCCTTCTGTAAAGACCCTCTCATGAATTTTAAAACCACCTGCTCTGAAGGAGTAATCCAGTAATCCCATACAATAATCCTGGAACAGACCACCCCCTCTCCACTCAAATCCTTCAGTTTCACATAAAGGAATTCCCTATCTATAACCTCCTTAGGAAGTATAATAAATTTCCTTTCTATTTCCCCAGGGTAATAAACAATTGTATCCTTTTGTTCTCCGTATTCCAGAAGAAATTTTAAACTATCTCCCTCTTCTTCGTAAAACTCAATCATCAATCCATAATTTTTATTCTTTGAAAGCCAGGGGAAGAAGTATACAAGAGAGTCGCTACCATAATCCCTGGAAATCAAACCTTCTGTCTTAAATGTATCCCGAAACAGAGTAAATGGAGATTCATAACTTCTTCCTCCTTCCATATAGTAAAATGGTACCGGAACAAATGATTCTTCCTCTCCGGGTTTCTCTATGGAGAGAGTAGGAGGAGGCTCCCCAGGTAAGCTTAATTTCTTTGCAAGAAGAAAAAGGTTATTGGGAAGTTTTTCGGTCCAGGCAGAAAACTTTGCTATACCAAACTCATCCACATTCCACACCTCTCCTACCGGAAATGTGGATTCATTCTCTGAAGAACTGATTTTCTCCACTCCTTTCCATCTCCATCCTATAGAATTAAACAATCTTCCAGAAATCCCATAATGCTCTCCTTCCTCTGGTCTTTTCTCCTGCCATAATACCCATATACCTTTTTCTATACTTGGATTATCAATATCATGGGTTGTCTTATAAACGGTATCTATCTCTGGAATAACCCATTGATGTCCCTGAGGAGTTATCACTACAAGAATAGGATAAGCCCGATACACTATATTATAACTCCCACAGTGTGCGATACATACTCCACTTCCCCCTGCATTCCCAAAAACATCCACCGATGGTTTCTCAAAGATACAGTCTCCACCTATGAATTCTTCGGTTAAGTTTATCTTGTAATGATAACCCTCGGGTATTCTTTCAATAGCCCAGATGTCGTGATTCTTCTCCCATGCTATATAAACATTTTTTAAATCACATGCAATAGAGGGTCCTCTTTCTTTTATTTTATCATAAAATGTAACCTCCTCCCATATATCCAGCACTGAAGTATTAACATCAACAATATAACTTGGTGGCACAACCTCTACTCTCCATTCCACAAGATAAAACTCACAAGGGACAGGATAGGAAGGACCTCCTGGATGGGCAAGAGGAACCACTCCAATGGATACTATATACAAAGTATCCTTTACAGGGTATTCTTTTTTTCCTTTTAAAAACCCATCGATATCCGGAGGAGTAAAGGAATAATCCTTTCCCTGAAGTGCCTCAGGGACTGGAAGTTCCTCTCCTTCAAGTATTATATGCTTTTTATCCGAGGAAAGCCAGGCAGAGTATGGAGGTCCTTGAACTCCCAGTAAAGTATAAGCTCCTTCTCCAACAGTTGCAGGATAGGCTCCTTCCCCCAGCGTGCTATAAAAACGCCATTGCCATCTATTTTTTATTAGGTCAAAAGAATATGTTACTTGAAAAGTTTGACCGTTTTCTCCGGTATAGTTCATATATACTGCATTCTGGAAGTCCCACCAGGTAGTTCTATTTCCTCCGGACCAGGCGGTCATTTCTGGAAAATCGCTTATGACACAGAAACCAACCTCCACATCCACGGTATCTTCCTCATGAATAATATAATCCTCATCTTCCTCCTCTCCATACATATCCACAACTCTTATCACCAGATGATATATTCCCTCACCCACTATGTTCCCTAAGCTATCCTTTCCATCCCATACAAAATGATATGTTCCTCCTGCTGGAAGCATGTGTTTGGTTAGCACATTTTTTATCTCAGTATAGTTGTAATTGTATACCTTGAGACTACAAACTTTTGCTCCTCCATTCAGTCTGAAAAAGATATATACCTGGGCATATGGGTCTGAAGGGTCCAGAAAGGATGGGAAATAGTTTTCAATCTCTACCTCTGCATCAACCCAGAAATATTGAAG
>CAZUTC010000085.1:0-7038 GCA_964623485.1 uncultured bacterium
TTCTTCATCTCCACCTCCTATAAATTATTGCCTATGGTAGCACCTATTGAAGGAAAAAGGAATACAGCACTTAAACCTATAAGATTACTTCTCCCCATTATTTCCTCTTCATAGGCATACCATAAAATAGCCCCAAAGGATGAACCAACAAATCCTCCTATCAGAGATTTCACGAAATTTCCCTTCCTTTTAAAAAGTATATCAATGGCTTCTATGGGAACACTGGCAATTATCGGGGTCCCTACGAGATAACAGATGTATATTCCCTTATAATCAATTTCCGGAAATCCTCCGTAAGTATAGAATGCACAGGAAATTATATAAGGTGCAGTCACCAAGGCACTCCCTATAAACTCCGTTGCTATTATTATTGGACTTTTATTTATGGAGACTTCCTTATCCTCTCCTGGCGTATATGAAAATAATAAAGGAGAAGAAGAAAAATTTGATAATGAGGATACCTTGAGTTTACTACTCAGTATACCTATATCTTCTGAAGAAAATCTAATACTTTGTCCTTTTTCTAATCCCATCAATATAATAATTAACCCCATTCTAACCTCCTATGTAAAAATTTGTTTTTCATTCTGTGGTCTTAGAGGTATCCTTTGGAAGATTGTAGCCTTTTACTGCCCCCAGAGAGGAGAATAAAACAGGAAGTAGACACGACTGATCCCATGGATAACTGAGTGCTCCACCAAGCAAAGATCCTATGGCTCCTCCTACTAAACTTTTCCAGAAACTTCCCTCTCTTTCGCATCCCTTCCCTATTACCCAGACAGTCCCTGCAGAAATTACAGGGACTGATAAAAGAAATATCCCCCACCCGCCATATCTATATGCCCAATCCTGATGAAGAAGCTCATCCAAAATAAGGAAATATACCCCGGCGTAATATGATGTAAATAAACAACTTCCCACAAACTCAAGCCCTATCACTCCCGCCTTTTTCAATCCTGAGAATTTTTCCTCCGAGGTCTCTGTCTGAAAGGATAATCCATAGGAAGGATAAAGATGACATACTTGGGAATTACTTCTTATACCCACATGGTCAGGAGTAAAAACTCCCTCTTCTCTCTCAAGCATAAAAAGGATAATCCCAAACACCTCTACCTCCTATTTTATTTTTCCTTTCTTTATTGTTCTCACCTTATTATATTACTGCTAATTTTTTTGTCAAGAAAATTGAGGCGATTGGAAAAATGTTTAATATGAAATTTATTTTCAAAATGAGAACTAAGGGATACAGAAAGGATATCTTTGAGGATATTGCATTGATATTCTTAAAAACCAAAACCCAGATACTGCCTTTCATGGAGTGCATCTCGGTACTTATCTTTCCTCCAATACAAATAATATAATTGATTGACAAATTCCAATTCATGAATAGAATTAAAGAAGTTATGAATAAAACCCAAGGAGGTATATGGCAAAAAAATCATTAAGTGTAAAAAAGAATATAAGGCAGTCGGAGAAGAGAAGAATGCGTAACAAAGCAAAAAAAACGAGGTTAAAAACAGCAATAAAAAAGTTTACTGCAGGAGATATAAAAGAGAGAAAAAAAATGTTTCCGTGGTTACAAAGTCTAATTGATAAAGCTGCAAAGGATAGATTGATACATCCCAATAAAGCGGCAAGAATTAAGTCTAAGCTTTCTAAGCTTCTCGTTAAGGAAGAGAAAGCTTCTACATAATACAATTTAACTTGACAAATTAAATTTTATTTTTATACTTTTACTTGTTATGGATTTCTTTGACTTACATCCAAAAATAAAAAAGGAGGTTAAAGTTGGTAGATGAGGTTCATCGTCGCAATTGATGGTACCTCTTCTTCCGGTAAGACCACCACTGCACGAATTCTTGCAAAAAAACTGGGTATAAAATATATAAATACAGGCTCCATGTACCGATGCATTGCCCTTGATGTAATAAGAAACAATATTTCAATAGATGATGATGAATCAATAAAGAAAAGGTTTTCTGAGATACATATTTCTCTTTCCGAGGAGGATTGTGAGGAAAAGGTGTTTTTAAATGGGGAGGATGTTACACAGGCAATAAGAGCTCCTGAAGTGGACAGGCTGGTTTCTGTTATATCTGAAAAGCCCTATGTAAGGGAATTCCTTGTAAAAATTCAAAGAAAGATGGCAGAAAATGCATCGGTGGTATGCGAAGGAAGAGATATAGGAACAGTTGTTTTTCCTGATGCAGAGATAAAGATATTCATGACCGCTGATATAGAGGAAAGGGCGAAAAGGAGATTTAAAGAGTTAAAGGAAAAAGGCATCTCTGTGTCCTTTGAAGAGGTGAAACGTAATTTAGAAGAGAGAGATAGAATAGACAGTATGAGAAAACACAGTCCTTTGAAAAAAGCCCCTGATGCGGTGGTCTTAGATACCACCAATCTTTCCATAGAAGAACAGGTCAAATTTGTTGAAGAATTAATAAAGAGATATAAGAGGGAAAAATGAAATGGAGATGGTGGATTACATGGAAACTCACTTATCCTCTGGTAAAGTATTTTTTGCACTTAAAAACAGAAGGGGTAGAAAATGTACCTGAGAGGGGAGCGGTGGTAATAGCACCCAACCATCTTGCAAATCTTGACCCTCCAATAATAGGCTATGCAGTGAAAAGAGAGGTTTTTTATCTTGCTAAGGAGGAGTTGTTCATAGTCTCAAAGCCCTTTGCATGGTTGATTAAGACCTTCAATGCAATCCCTATAAAAAGAAAGGGATTTGATATAAAGGTGTTTAGGGAGGTAGATAGACTTGTAAAAAAGGGACAGGCTCTTGTGATCTTCCCAGAAGGAACAAGAAGTAAGACAGGAAAACTTTTACCGTTCAAGTCAGGAGTGGGTATGGTAGCAGCGAGATATGGAATTCCCGTAATTCCATGTTATATTGAGAATACCAATAAGCCAATTTTAAATATACTAAAAGGGAAAAATCCCATAAAGGTGAAGTTTGGTAAACCCATTCTATGTGAAAAGAAAAAAGATAGATTTTATTATGAGGAAATAACAAGAGTAATAGAAAGAGAAGTAAAAAAACTAAAAGAAAGGAGGTAAAAAGGGAATGGATGAAAAGGTAGTATCAAAGATGAGTGAAGAGGACCTTGAAAAATATATAGAAGAGACCTTCAAGAAGTTCTCTCCAGGAGAAATAGTAAAGGGAAAGATAGTGAGAAGAATAGGTAATAATATACTGGTAGATATAGGCTGGAAGGCTGAAGGCATAATCTCCGTGGATGAGTTTTCGGATGAAGAGGAGATAGAGGAAGGGAAAGAGATAATGGTTTTTCTGGAGGCAGAGGAAAGTAAAGACGGGATACCTGTGATTTCTAAAAAGAAGGCTGATTTTCAACTGGCGTGGTCTACCATAAAAGAAAAGCTGGAGACAGGTGAAGGATGTACTGCCAAGGTTAAAAAGAGAGTCAAAGGAGGATTGCTTGTAGAAGTCTTTGGACTTGATGCTTTTCTCCCAGGTTCTCAGGTGGATATAAAACCTGTAAGTAACTTTGATGAGTATGTGGGAAAGGAGCTGGAGGTAAAGATAATAAAAGTCAACTGGAGTAAAAGAAATATTGTAGTTTCCTGTAGGATGCTTCTCGAAGAGCAGCTGGAAAGAAAAAGAAAAGAGTTTTTCTCCAAGGCTAAGGAAGGAGACATAGTAGAAGGAACAGTAAAGAATATTGTTAATTTTGGAGCATTTCTTGACCTTGATGGAGTTGATGCATTACTTCATATAACCGATATATCATGGAAAAAAATATACCATCCTGCAGAGGTTTTAAAAGTAGGAGATAGAATAAAGGTAAAGATACTCTCCATAAATAAAGAGACGGGGAGGGTGACTGTTGGGCTTAAACAACTCGAAGCCCACCCATGGGAGGATATAGAAAAGAAGTATCCAATAGGAAGTAGGATTAAAGGAAAGGTTACTGGCTTTACCGATAACGGAGCCTTTGTGGAACTGGAAAAGGGAGTGGAAGGAATGATACATGTAAGTGAGATGTCATGGACCAAGAGTATAACTCATCCTGCTCAAGTGCTCAGGATAGGAGATATGGTAGAGGTAGTGATTTTGAGCATTGACAAGGACGAAAGAAAAATTTCCTTAGGACTGAAGCAGACGATGCCTGACCCATGGGCGGTAATAGATGAAAAGTATAAGGTAAATCAGAAAGTAAAGGGAACTGTTACAGAACTCAGAAGCTTTGGTGCTTTTGTGGAACTGGAAGACGGAATAGAAGGATTAATAAAGAATCAGGATTTATCATGGACTAAAAAGATAAAGCATCCCAGGGAAGTGTTGAAAAAAGGACAGGTTATTGAGGCAATGATACTCGCTATAGATAAAGCAAACAGGAGAATTTCTCTTTCCTTAAAACATACCCAGGAAGACCCATTCTACAAATGGACAAAGGCTCATAAAGTAGGAAGCACGGTAAAAGGAAGAATAATTGATATGCCCTCAAGCGGAGTAGTGGTAGAGCTCCGAAAGGAACTGGAGGGATTTGTCCCGGCAAGAGAACTCAAACAGAAAGGTAAAATAAAAGATAACTATAAACTGGGAGATATGATTGAATTAGTGGTAAAAAGAATAGACCAGAAGGCAAGAAAGATAATACTTTCTGAAAAGGAACACGAAAGAGTGAAAAAAGAAAAGGAAAGAGAGGTATACACCATGAAAAAGGCTCCGGATAAGTTCACAGTAAAGGATATAATAGAAAAAAAGAAAAAATGAAGGCTTCAGTAGTTACTGTAGGCTGTAAACTCAACGAGGCTGAGTCTTCGTATATGAGAGGTTATCTTATTAAAAAAGGCTATAGAATTGTGAATGTAGAAGAGAAGCCTGACTTATGCATTATAAATACCTGCACCGTTACCCATAAAGCAGATAGGTCTTCTACTGCAATAATAAGAAGGCTAAAAAGAAAACTTCCAGATACAAGGTTAGTGGTTACAGGATGTCTTTTATCTACAAGATACAATGTATTAAAGGAAATAGATGGGATTGAAATACTACCCCTGGATAAAAAACAAAAGCTATTTCATGAACTCCCATTTACTCTCAGAAAGAGACTGTTTTTGAAGGCACAGGATGGATGTGATAGAAAATGCTCCTATTGTATTGTCTCAAGGATAAGAAAAAACCTGCATTCCAAGCCAATTGAAGATATTAAGAAAGAAATAGGGTATGCAAGGGAAAATGGTTATGCAGAGGTTGTGGTGGTTGGATTGAACCTTGGTTTATGGGGGAAAGATATAGGAAAAGATTTTGTCACTCTCCTCAAGGAGCTCAGTGGAATTGAATATCCAAGGATAAGGCTTTCTTCAATAGAACCTGATTTAATAACCCAGGAGGTTTTAAAAATACTTTCCGAATCTTTTATATGCAAATACCTTCATATCCCAATACAGCATGGAGATGACGAAATACTTGAAAGAATGGGAAGAAGATACAAAACAAAGGATATAAGAGACCTTTTTGAAAAAATCACAAAATACCTTCCGGAATGGAACATAGGAAGTGACTTCATTGTTGGCTTTCCCACAGAGAGTGAAAAACATTTCAGAAATCTTGTAAAAACAATAGAGGATTCTCCCATTTCCCATATTCATGTATTCAGCTATTCTGATAGACCTGGTGTGCCTTCATCTTTTCTATCCCCAAAGGTTCCTCCTAAAGTGATTAAAGAAAGGAATAGTATAATAAGAGAGTTGGGCAGAAGAAAATCCTTTGAATATCGAAAGAGATTCAAAGGGAAAGTTCTTTTTTCGGTTCAGGTGGATGATAAAAGGGTGCTTACAGATAATTATATCCATGTATATGTGAATTCTTTAAACAAAGAAAGGAGTATAATTCCGGTAAAGATAACCAAGGTTTTTCTTCATAAAACAGAGGGGATCGTCCTTTAAAATTGAAAAAGGATATAAAATCTTTTAAATATACCGAATTGAAAAAAGAGGTTTTGAAACAAGGTTTAAAATCATATCGAGCCTGGCAGATAGCGAGATGGGTGTGGAATAAGGGAGTAGATTCCTTTGAGAAGATGACAGATATTAAAAAAGAGGTGAGAGAAAAATTAAGCAAAAAATATCGAATATCCAAGCTAACCCTAACCAAAAGGATGGATACTCCAGATGCAGTGAAATTCAGATTTAAACTGGAGGATGGAAAAGAGATAGAAAGTGTATATATGGTGGATGGGGAGAGAAAAACGGTGTGTGTTTCTACTCAAGTTGGATGTGCCCTGGGATGCAGGTTCTGTAGAACTGGATACCATGGCTTTGTAAGAAACTTAAAGTTTTATGAGATTGTATCTCAGGTTTTGGAAATATCAAAAATTTTCAAAAGACCCACAAATGTTGTTTACATGGGTATGGGGGAGCCATTTTTAAACTATGAGGAAGTTATAAGTTCTGTGGAACTTTTGAATGCTCCTTACAGCCTAAACATAGGAGCGAGAAAAATAACATTATCTACTGTGGGAATAATAGAGGGAATAGAAAAACTTATTGATTTTCCCTTACAGGTTAAGCTTGCGGTTTCACTGAATGCCCCTGACCAACAAAAGAGGGCATTTTTGATGCCCATAGCAAAAAAGTATCCTCTGGGTAAATTAATGGAGGCTGTAAAAAAATATACAGAAAAAAGAAAGAAGAGAGTTACATTTGAATATGTTTTGATAAAGGGCATAAACGACTCTATCCAAGATGCGAAAAATCTGGTTAAACTTTTAAGGGATATACCCTGTAAAATAAATCTTATCCCTTATAATCCATTTCCTGAGGCACCCTTTCAACCACCATCTATAAAAAGAATTGAAAGGTTTCAGAGAGTACTTCTTGAAAACTATTTTACTGCTCCCATAAGAAAGAGTAGGGGGAGAGAGATTCTTGCAGGTTGTGGTCAGTTAGCTTAAATAATGTTTTTTAAAAATATCTCCAGTCTTTCGTTTGTCCCTTTTTCTCCATCGTAAAACATATTTATTACTGGAATATTTAAATCCTTGGATACCTTCTGGAATAATG
>CAZUTC010000086.1:0-6954 GCA_964623485.1 uncultured bacterium
TTTTACCCGTATTGGTTTTTGCAAACTCATTTTTCTTTGAACCAAACGAACCTGTAAGAGGAAAAGATTTCAAAGTATCCTTTGAACCCAAAGGGATGGATAAAAAAACTCTGGTGGGAATATTTATTTTGTCTAAGAAAGACACCCAGGAAGTCTTTCTTTTAAAACCTGTCTTTAAGGAGAAAAAAGCCCTGTTCAAACTACATATCCCAAAGGATGCAGAGCTTATTGAGTTTAAATTTGAGGATGACAAGGGAAATGTTATAGATGAGAATGGGGTCTGCATGGTAAAGGTGGTTGTGGATACCCAAGAAAAGCCGGTTTTCAATGCATACTACCGCTGGGCAAGAACATATCTGAGATTTTCCAAATATGATCTCTCAAAGGTAAAAGAACTTTTAGAAACTGAAATAACACTTCATCCTGAAAACTGGATTGCTTGGGACCTTTTAATGCAGATAAAATTGGATGAGGATTCCACATTGCTTCCTCATATAAGATATACGGTGGATAGCCTTCTTCATGAAGCAAAGGACTCCTTGGAAATGCTTCACTTTGTCATCTTAAATGCCTCTATAGGTTATCTAAGATGGCCTGAACTGGCAGACAGTATTCTCTTCCTCTGTGCTACTAAGTATCCATCCAGTCAGTACTGGAGATACCAGACATATGTTTCCAATCTTATAAGGTATTTCAATGCATATCCTAAAAAAGAAAAATTTTTCGAAGAGGAAATATTCCCCATGCTTCAAGGACCAGGAAAGGAAACGGCCTATTACATTCTTTTTGCTCTTGCTGCAATGCAAATGGACCCTGAAAGATTATCACTTATTGCCAAGAGTTTTGCCCTTGATTTCCCCTCTGCAAAAAGAACTCCAGAGTTACTTGTATTTACCGCCTATTACCTATACCCCTCCAGAGACTCCCTCTGGCTTGAAGAGATGAAAAAAATTCATAAGAAGTATCCCGATAATGAACGAGTACTCCATCAACTTGCAAGATACACAAAGGATGATTTTAATATCTCTTATGAATACTATAAAAAACTTATCTCTTTAAAGAGAAATCCTGAGTATTTAAATGAATTTGCCTACTTTTTATCCACCCATAAGAAGTATACCAAGGAGGCAGAGAAACTCGTAAAAGAAGCCATCGATTCCTTAACCTTCTCCAGGTACCGAAAGAAGATGTGGTGGTTATCTTTTAAGGAAAGGGAAAGAGAGAGATTAAAGGATTTGGCTTTTTACTATGATACCTATATGTGGATTAAATTCAACGCAGAAAAACTAAGGGAGGCTAAGAAACTTTTATTGCTCACCGATACCCTTTTTGAAAAGGCTCATTACTTTGATAAAGAATTTTTCATCCATATGAAAGAAATAGGAGAAAAACTTGAGGAACCCGAACTTGAGAAAAAGGCACTTTTGGGTATTCTTCTTGCAGAAAAGGACAATAAAGAAGCATATAAAAGGTTACAAGAAATATACGAAGAAGAGCATGGGACTCGGGTAGGATTCGAGTCATGGTTTTTAGAAAGCACAAGAAAACTTTTATTAAGATATAGACTCAACGAACCTGCTTTTTTATTCAAGGCAGAGGATATGGATGGAAACACCATAGAACTTTACCGCTTAAGAGGGAAAATTGTTGTTATCAATTTCTGGGCAACATGGTGTGGACCATGTAAAAGGGAGATCCCTGACCTCAATCGACTGGTAGAAAAATTCAAAGAAGACACCTCCGTAGTATTTCTTGCAATAACTGATGAACCCAAGAAAAAAATTAAAGATTTTCTCAAAGAGACTCCATTTTTTTACCAAATAATACCAAATGCCAAAGAAGTTTTAAGAAAGTACCTTGTAAAAAGTATCCCGATGCATTTGATCATTGATAAAAATGGTTACATCCAGTTTATGCATGTAGGAGCCATTCCCGGAATAGAGGTTATTTTGGAAGAGGAAATAAAGGCACTAAAGTAAACCAAACATCTGTTTAAATGTTCCAAGGGAGCGCATAGCATCATGGACAGGTCTTACCTCAATGATTATATATGGGTCTTGATGTAATATAAAATCTTTATAAAGAAAAAAATTTATCTTTCCTTTACCTATTGGAAGGTGCTCATCCTGTAACTTGTGGTTATCGTGCAGATGTATGTTTACTATTCTTTTCCGCATCTTTTTAAAGAATGCCAGCTCTTTTTTCTTTGTCTCCTCTCCCACTGACTCAAGATGCCCTATATCCATTGTAAACTTTAAATTTTCTGTTTTTTTAAGTATCTTACGCACCTCATCCTTATGAAATCCCCCGGCATTCTCCACAGCTAAAGGATAATTTTCTGCAAGTTCGTCCAAGATTTTTATTCTTTTTTCAAGCATATCTTTGAAAAATTCATAAAAAATATCAGAAACATACCTCTTTTCTCCACAAAAGGCAAGAGGGGTAGGATTTCCCAAATGAATAGTATAGAGCTTTACTTTTTTATCGATATTTGCTTTAAATAACCTTTCTAAATGACTTATATATGCTTTAAATACCTCTTCTTCAAGAATAAAAACCGAGAAGCTTTCTGGGAGGTGAAAAAGAAGGTTTACATTTAAAGAAGCCTTATATTTCTGGTTGATAACCTCATAAAAGAAAAAAGGATTATTCAAATTTATTTCAACTGTTGAAACCTTATGTTTTTTTGCAAACTCTATAGCGTCATTTAATGAGTTGAATCCTTCAAGAATCTGAATGCCTATTTTATTTTGTCTCGTATGAATCCTCCTTTACTATTTCGTATCCATAGAAGAGCCTTATCAATCTTCTTATATTCTCAATGTTTGTAATAATGGCAAGGAGCAATAAGATTAAGAACGGCATCCCAAGCAATGCTCCCAGGAATATTATAAACATTCTTACATCTCTACCAAATCTCATCTCCCCTTCCCTTTCCACAATGTTATCATACCAGACAGCTGTGTAACTGTTAAGAAAAGAACCCATAAGTGCAAGAAATCCCACTATCCATACAAACTCTCTGTGCAGTGTCATCCAAGATGCCCAAGTAATTCCTATAATTATAAAACCATCCCCTACTCTATCCAGAATCTTATCAAGCCATTCTCCTCTTTTTGAAAATCTGAGTTTTAACCTTGCAACCTCTCCATCACATCCATCAATTATTGAAGAAACCTGGGCAAGAATCCCTCCAATCACTGTTTTTAAATATCCGGAAGCAAAAAAGAAGATGGAGGAAGCAATGGCTAAGAGAAAACTTATAATGGTAATCTGATCAGGGGTTATGGATGTTTTGGCGAGAATTACCGAGAGTCTTTTGGATATGGGTCTGTTTAAAAATTTAGATACAGGACCATCGGTCTGTTTTGATAGATTCTCCACAAGTATCTTTTCTGCCTTCTCTATCTCGGTCTGGTTATCTATATCTACCCAGAAGCTTCCGGTCACATCCACAGCGTAAAACATACCTCTTTTTGCCAGTATTCTTAATGCTTCAGAAAGTCTGTAGTCTTCTTTTTTTATGCTTTCCTCCAAAACATCAAATATGGAAGGAGTACACAGGAATATCCCAGTATCCACAGCATTGAACTTTTTTAAATTCTTTCCTATAGATAGGATTCTTCCATTATCTACAAGAACCTTTGTAGCCTCTTCTAAGTCAAAGCCTCTCTTGTGTATATTCCTATCAACACATAGTATACATTCTCCATGCTTTGGCTTTCTTTTTATAAGGGATTTAATTATAGAGTGATCAAACAGATGGTCGGACATTAAAAGAAGAAAACTCTCTTCATCTTTCAAAACTCTTTTCGCCTTAAGGACCGAAAGCCCATTTTCCTTTTCCCAATCATCATTTACTACATACTGTATTTTAACTCCATATTTTTTACCATCCTGTAATTTCTTTATTATCTTATCTTTTTTATATCCAACAACTATCACAAAATCTTTTATTCCTGCCATTTTTGCTCTATAAATTATCCTTTCAATAAGAGACACCCCAAAAATAAGGGTAAGGGGTTTTGGAAGAGTTTTATTTCCCAGTCTTTTGCCCCTTCCTGCAGCAATTATCAAAGCCTTCAAACTCTCACCTCCTTTCATTATAATTATACCTTAAAAATACCAAATGGTCAAATTAACTTTATACAATGTCATAGGCCGAGAGTTTGTTACTTTCTCCGTGAAGTAATTATATCCGAGCTCACCTTCCCCTAATAATAACTTTTAATTTCTCAGGATTTGAACCTCCTTCTTACCTTCCATCTGTCTGTCAGCAAATCCCATCTTTAATACCCCATCTTCTCAACCGTAAGGTTACCGGAACCATAAATGCAAGACCGTTTAAACTCCCTGCTGTAAGTCGGAAAACGAAACCTTGATACCCCTTCTCCCAAATATCCATTATGACTCCATCTTTTTGTCTCTAATCTTTTTTATCAAGAGTATCCTTTGTATATGCCTGAGTTAATGTAAAAGGAGTTTTATTAAGTTTTCTTAGCTCTATGGGATAAGTCTTTAAATGCACCATCATCTTTTCACCCATTTCCTAACCCCTAATAAAACATTTGACTTCTTAAAAAAATATCTGTATAATTAATCATGTTCTGTTCTAAACAAAGGAGCAGAAATTGATAACATTTAAAGGTGGAGTTCATCCTCCGGAGTTCAAGGAGCTATCAAGAGGTAAAAAAATAGAGAAGATGCCTGCCCCAAAAGAGGTGATAATCCCTCTATCCCAACATACCGGGAGCCCTGCAAAACCCTTGCTGGGACCAAACGATAAAGTAAAGGTAGGCACAAAGATAGGAGAAGCAGTGGGGAAAATCTCTGTGCCAGTCCATTCATCCGTATCGGGAACCATAAAAGAGTTAAGACACTATCCTCATCCAGTTCTTCCAAAACCTGTATTATCCTATGTAATTGAGAACGATGGAGAAGAGGTAATTGATGAGTCAATTAAAAAAAGAGAAAATTATCTTTCTCTCTCAAATGAAGAATTACTTAATATAATAAAAGAAGCTGGAATAGTGGGGCTTGGTGGAGCTGCATTTCCAACCCATATTAAATTATCCCCTCCTCCGGAGTATAAAATAGACACTTTAATAATAAACGGCGCAGAATGCGAACCATTCTTAACTGCAGATGAGAGACTGATGCAGGAAAGACCAGAGGATATTGTAGAGGGTGCAAGAATAATAGCAAAAATTCTTAAGGTTTCACAAGTCATCTTTGCAATCGAGGAAAATAAACCAGAAGCAGTAAAAGAAATTGAAAAAGCATCCAGGAATTTAGAGGGTTCAAAGGTGGTTGTTCTAAAAACAAAGTATCCTCAAGGAGCTGAAAAACAGTTGATAAAAGCCGTTTTAGATAGAGAGGTCCCACGAGGTGGTCTTCCCTTTATGGTGGGGGTTCTGGTCCAGAATGTTGGAACATCAGTGGCAATATATGAGGCTGTAAAAGAAGGGAAACCTCTTTATGAAAGAGTAGTAACAATAACCGGACCTGGGATAAAAGACCCCAAAAATGTACTTGTAAGGATAGGGACAAAACTGGCTGATGTTATAGAGTATGCAGGAGGATATAAAGAAGACAGGGTAGAGATAATATCCGGAGGTCCAATGATGGGAATAGCTCAGCCCACAGAGGATACGATGGTTATAAAAGGGACTTCTGGGATACTGGTTTTAAAAGAACCTGAAAAAATTTATCCCGAGTCTTCCTGCATAAGATGTGCAAGCTGTGTGGAGGTGTGTCCAATGGGGCTTGTTCCTACAGAACTTGTAAGATATGCTCAGCGGGATAAATTTGACCTTGCAGAGGAATGGGGAATTCTTGACTGTATGGAATGTGGAAGCTGTGCCTATGTATGCCCATCCCATATAAGGATGGTTCAATGGATAAAGTATGCAAAAAACGAGATATTCAAAAAGAAGGCAAGAAGTGGAAAAAAATAAAGCATTAATAGTCAGTCCAGCTCCCCATTTTCATAAAGATATCAATATACAGAAAGTTATGTGGGGAGTTGTTATATCTTTACTTCCTGCTTTGATAGGAGCTCTGTATTTCTTTGGATGGTATTCGGGAGTTTTGGTTCTTCTTGGAATTATCTCTGCAGTAGGAACTGAAGCTTTATCTCAAAAACTTTTTGGTAGAAAGATAACTATAACAGACGGAAGCGCAGTTGTCACAGGAATCTTACTCTCCTTTAATCTTCCTCCCACAGTTCCCTGGTGGATGCCTGTGGTGGGTTCCTTCTTTGCTATCCTTGTTGTAAAACAGTTCTTTGGAGGTTTGGGATATAACTTCCTAAACCCTGCCCTGGCTGCAAGAGCATTTTTAATGGCTTCATGGCCATCCCAGATGACCGATTTTTCTCACCTGAAGGTTCATGGAGGTATCATTTCGGGAATAATAGCAGGAAAGGAAAGGCTCCTGGATGCTGTAACCTCTGCAACCCCCTTAGGAGTAGTAAAGGCAGTAAAAACGGTACTCTCCGACCCCACTGCAGTGGATAAATTAAAAGCTGCAAAAGCTACCATAAAATATTTGAACTCCTTTGATACCATAAAACACCTTCTTTTTGGTAATATTGGAGGAGTAATAGGGGAAACATCGGCTGTTTTACTTCTCTTAGGGGCAGTATATCTTCTTATCCGAGGGATTATAAACTTAAGAATACCTGTAGCATACATAGGAACCGTTTTCATACTCACCGGAATTTCATATCTTTTGGGACTTACCCCGGTTACACCTTTCTTCCATATCTTTGCAGGAGGGCTGATCCTCGGTGCATTCTTCATGGCAACCGACTATGTCACCTCTCCTGTAACTCCCTTGGGTCAGTGGCTCTTTGGGGTAGGATGTGGAGTTCTTACCGTTCTCATAAGATTATGGGGAGGATATCCTGAGGGAGTATCATACTCAATACTTCTGATGAATGTTGCAACTCCA
>CAZUTC010000087.1:0-6918 GCA_964623485.1 uncultured bacterium
TTCCTTTGGAATATCCTCCCAAGCAAAAAGTATACTGCACATTGTTATTATTATAATTATTATATTCCATTTTTTCATAACATCTCCTTTTTTCAAAGTCATTACATTACAATTATAAAATAATAAAAAATCTTGTCAATTTACCTAAATTATTTTATTTACTTACAATCTGCTCGCATTTAATTTTAAAGATAAAGAACGAGAAAGATGTTCTGATTAGGGGGTGTTATATTAGATGAAGTAAGCTCGGATATAATCACTTCATGGGGTGATAACAAACTCCCGGCCTATGACATTATTTGACTTGAAAAATAAATGGAGTAATATTATTTAATGCTGGTGTTTATTTTGTTTTCAGAACCCCCAGGATGGCAGGTTACCGTAGACTTGGATGGTGATAATAAAAATTTTTATAGAATTGAAAAAATAAACGGAAAATGGGAATTAAAGGAAAAAACTTTTGAGTGGGGTGATTGAATAATGTGTGGGATACTGGGAATAATAGATAAATCTCCAAAGAAAAATGTTGGATACGATATCTTTCAAGGACTTCTAATGTTACAGCATCGGGGACAGGATGCAGCAGGAATAATAACTTATGACCATATGTTCCACTTGAAAAAGGGGCTTGGCTTGGTTTTAAATGTATTTAATGTAAAAAACCTCGCAAGACTAAAAGGGAACATGGGAATAGGACAGGTAAGGTATCCAACCATTGGAAGGGGTTCTCCAGAAGATGCTCAGCCCTTTTACATAAACCATCCATTTGGAATTGCAATGGTTCACAATGGAAATGTTACAAACTTTTATTCCTTAAAAGAAGAACTCTATAAGAAGAACCAACGGCATATAAACTCCACAAGCGATGTAGAAGTAATCCTTAATGTATTTGCAGAAGGAATGGAGGATAAAGAGTTCAGTTTTGATACCCTGAAAAGGGGGGTGCTCGAAGTAATGAAAAGAGTCCAGGGAGCATACTCTGTGATTGCTTTAATTGCAGAAAAAGGACTGGTAGCATGGAGGGACCCTCTTGGTATAAGACCTCTGGTAATGGGAAAAACCAATAACTCCATTGCCTTCTCTTCCGAAACCGTGGCATTCGACTTCCTTGGGTTTGAAATTATAAGGGATGTACGTCCGGGAGAAATAGTATGGGTAAAGAAAAATCTGGAGATAGTCTCAGAAGTTCTAATCTCTAAGACCCCAAAACATTGTATATTTGAATGGGTATATTTTGCAAGACCCGACTCCATTATCGAAGGAATAGGGATTCTTGAAGCAAGAAAGAGACTGGGAAGATTTCTTGCGGAAAAATGCAAGAAAAAAGGAATAAAACCAGATGTCATAATTGCAATACCTGATACTGCAAGACCTGCTGCAATCCCACTTGCAAAGGAACTGGGGGTTGAACTTTCAGAAGGACTCATAAGAAACCGTTATATTGCAAGAACATTTATAATGCCCAGCGATAGCCTACGGAGAACCTCAGTAAAACAGAAACTCAATCCAGTAGTTACAGAACTAAAAGGCAAAAAGGTAATGCTTGTGGATGACTCCATTGTAAGAGGAAATACATCAAGAGAAATAATAAAAATGGTGAGAAATGCAGGAGCAAAGGAGGTCTACTATGCAGTGTACTCATCTCCCTTAAGATATCCATGTGTTTATGGAATAGATATGGCAACAAGAGACGAGTTTATTGCAGGGCATTATACAGAAGAAGAGATAAAAGAAAAAATAGGAGCTGATGAACTGGTGTATCAGGATTTGGAGATGATGGTGAAGGCAGTAAAGAAAGACAGGAATATAGATTTTTGTACTGCCTGTTTTTCCGGAAAGTATCCGACCCGGGTTTCTGAAAAAGACCTCCTTATAATAGAAAAGGAAAGAAAAGAATCAAAAAAAGAAAGTTAATTTGCAGATAGTAATAGCAAGGAAGAAGGGGTTCTGCTTTGGAGTAAAAAGGGCAGTCCAAATAGCCTTCAGAGAAGGAAGTAAGAAAAGAATATTCTCATACGGTGACCTTATACACAATCCCCAGGTGGTAGAGTTCTTAAAAAAAAGAGGCATAAGCATGACTGAAGACATAAGCCTTTTAAATGAAAAAGATACTATTCTTATAAGAGCCCATGGTATCACCCCAAGAGAAAAGGAAAAAATAAAAAAGAAAGGTATAAAGATAATAGATGCAACATGCCCCAGAGTATTAAAGGTTCAGTCAATTGTAAAAAGATGTGCAAAAGAGAAAAAAGAGGTAATAATCATAGGGGATAAAAAGCATTCTGAGGTTAAAGGACTCATGGGGTATGCAGAAAACAGGGCAAGAGTAGTAGAAACAGAAAAAGAACTCTTAACTCTTTTAAAACAGAAAAACAGAAAGTTCTGCTTAGTCTCCCAGACAACCCAGAACAGAGATAAATTTGAAAAAATGAAAAAAATAGCAAAAAAATTTGGAAAAGATATTGAAATATATGACACAATATGTGAAGAAACAGATGAAAGACAGGAAGAGGTAAAGAAACTTTCAAAGATTTGTGATGCAGTAATTGTGGTTGGAGGAAAAAACAGTGCCAATACAAAAAGACTCGCAGAAATAGTAAAAGAGAGAGGGAAAGTCTCCTTTCATATTGAAACTGAAAAAGAAATCCCTGCACATATTAAAAAATTTGAAAAAATTGGAGTGACAGCAGGAGCATCAACCCCTAACTGGCTCATTCAGAGAGTTGTTTATCGGCTTGAAGAGATGGCAGGGGAAAAAAACAGAATCAAAAAGTTCTTTCTTTCCCTCTGGAGGTTTTTTATAAGAAGTTATCTGTATGTTGCATTCAGTGCAGCCTCACTATGTTATGCATGTTCAAGACTTTTGGGAATAGAACCCTCTCTTTCCTTTGAATGGATAACAGCATCATACATATTTGCAATGCATCTTCTCAACCATCTCACCGAACCTTTAAGTCTTGATATAAACTATCCTGCTAAAAGCGATTTCTACCGAAAACACCGAAAACTTCTTGTAATTCTTGGCACCTTGGGAGTTATCTCCTCCCTTGGAGTATCCTGGTTCTTGGGAATAAAAACATTTGGGACTGTTCTATTGCTTTCCCTACTTGGGCTACTTTATCGGTTCAAAATATCTTTTAAAAAACTTAAATATCGTAGTCTTTCAGAAATTCCGGGGTCAAAGGATATATTCCTTGCCCTTGCCTGGGCTTCAATGCTTGTAATTCTCAATATATTCTCCACAAAAGGAAGAATATCAGGAAATGCATTTGTTGTTTTTCTGTTTGCATTCTCGATGGCATTCAGCAGGTCTCTTATATACAGTCTTAGAGACCTTCAAGGAGACATGATGACCGGGGTTGAAAGTATTCCCACCATAATAGGTGAAGAAAGAACGAAACTTCTGGGAGTATTTACAATCACCCTCACATTTGGAGTGCTTTTTTTATCTTATATAACCCATATGACTTCTATTTTGTCTCTTTTTCTCCTTATAAACCTCGCATATTATGCAGTATTGTTCTTTTTACCTCAGGATTCTGCCATATACTACAAGGATGTTACCTTTGAAACCATTGTAGATGGAAATCTTGTGCTTTCCTTTATCGTCTCCTATGTCTGGTTCTTGGTTTCCTCTTAGGTTTTTTTCTTAAAAAATTCAAAAGAAGAGCCCATAATAAAACTCCTCCTGTCCCTATGCCACAGATTTTTCTATAAAAATGTCCCCATGAGGGAAAGAAAGCAAAAATTCTCTTATATACATATGTTTTTGTCTCTTCTATTTTAAAAAATCCAGTTGGATTTTCAATAATTCCTTTTGGAGATACAGCAAATGAGGGACCATTGTTTGCCACTCTTATAACAGAAACTCCATTCTCCACAGCTCTTGCAATTATTATCTCTGCATGTTGATGAGTTCCAGGAGTTCTTCTGAACCATCCATCGTTGGTGATATTTACCAAAACATCTGCTCCCTTTTTTACAAAATTCCTGGATAATTCAGGGAATATGGATTCAAAGCATATAAGCACTCCAAAACCGTGTTTTTTTAGTTTAAAAACTGTAAACTTTTTTCCCCTTCCGAAATGCCCTCCCCCAAGTTCTATCTCTCTCAAAAATGGAATCTTATCATCAAATGGAATCATTTCTCCAAATGGAGCAAGTCTTATTTTTTTATAAATATTTCTTATGCCCTTTTTATCCACCATCACTGCAGTATTATAAAAAACATACCGATAACCCTCATACTCCCAGTAAGGCATTCCAGCAATAATAGAAGCATCAAGTTCTTCACAAAGTTTCATATATCTTTTTCGGTATCTTTTATCCTGGGTAAGATCAACCAAGGTTCCTGTTTCAGGAAATACTATTAAGGAGACTCCTTTAACTCTTCTTGCCTGTTGAAACATTGCGTTGGTAAGGGAGTCATAGACTCTTCTCGTCCCTTTAAGGTCTCCTGGTATATTGGGTTGTATTATTCCTATCTGTAGAGTTTTCTTAAGTGGAAAGGAAAGCCTTACGATTCCATAAACAAGAGGTATTGCAAAAACAATTCCCGTAATAATTCCCCATTTCTTGTAATCCCTTGTCTTATAAAGTTTATAAAGTATAATATTTACGAGAACAATCCATGAGGAGACCCCCCCGACACCAAAAACAGATGCAAGTTGGAAAAAGACAGGATACTTGACTTGTGTATATCCAAGACTACCCCATGGAAACCCAAGGTCTGTAAGTTCCTTTATATATTCAATTCCTGCGATAACAAAAGGGGCAATCCATAGGGAAAATCTTTTAATAAGGTATCCGAAAATCCCATAAAAAAATCCCAGGTACAGAAAAAGAACAAGGACACCGGTCCATAGTAAGAACCGTAGTCCCTGGGGAAGGGGGAAGTCAAGGAATGCAAGCCACCAGAGAAGAAACATTGAAAAAAATGCTCCAAATCCCCAGGAAACAAGAAATGCCTTTTTAGGGCTGTTATTTTCTATAAATTCAAAAAGGGGTATTAGGGCAACATAAGAGATAAAACCAAGATTATATGGAGCAAAGGCAAGGGATAGTAAAAAAGAGGCTCCTAATAGGAGGAGATATCTATTTCTTTTTTTTCTTCCCACGACCTATAGAATCCATCAACAATAGAACATATATTCAACACAGTTTCTGCAGAAAGGGGATACGGTTTTCTATTAATCACTGAGTCTATAAAAATTTTCATCTGTTTTTTAAAGGCATTCATGTATATCTGTTTTAGAGCCGGGAGTCCTGGAGTAACATTTGAAAGTCTTCCGTATATCTCTTTATAAATCTCTAACGGGAAGAGCCTTCCGGTTCCTTTTGCCCCATACAGGTTAAAGTATAGGATATCCTTTTTTGCTGGGTGCCATCCCACCTCTACCGAAAGCAAAAAACCCTGAGGGAATTTTAGCAAAGCAAAGGCAGTATCTTCAAAGGGAAGCTCCTTATCCCTTTTGAAACCGGTTCCAAGGATTGAAACGGGTTTCTTATCCCCTGTTATATAAAGTGAAAAATCAAGAACAAGGCTTGCAATACTTAGAAACACTCCACCTCCTGCGGTAATCTTATCCCTTCTCCATCCGGTGAGAGGCCATTCCTCAAAGGATCTCAACCATCCTGCTCTTGCATAAAATATCTCTCCAAGTTCTCTCTTTCCCACAAATGTTTTTAGAAGTTCAACATCTTCTCTCAATCTATGCCACAATCCCACTGCAACAATCTTTTTATTCTTTTCTGCCTTTTCAAATATCTCCTTTGCCTCCTTTCCTGAAAGTGAAATTGGGACCTCAACAAAGATATCCTTTCCGTATTCAATCCCTGCCACTGCCATTGGATGGTGGAGATAATTTGGTGTTCCAATTACAAGGGCATCGATATCCTCTGCCTCTATGCATTCGTTGGCATCATCTGTAACCCTTTTTGCCTTATACCTTTCCTTCAGTAATTCAGCCTTTCTTATATCCGTATCGCATAAGCATGTAAGTTCAACCCTTTTATCTTCGGCAAGTGCTGGGAGATGAGCAATTTGGACTCTTGCCCCACACCCTATAACCCCTATCTTTACCTTTTTTCTTACTTTTTTATTTTTACTCTTCTTCCTTCTAATACAAGCCTCCCTTCAACAAGCAGTTTAACTGCTTCTGGATATATTCTGTGTTCCTCTTTTAGAATTCTTTCTGCAAGACTCTCTGGGGTATCGTCATCGTATACCGGGACACATGCCTGTAAAATTATAGGACCTCCATCCACATCTTCGGTAACAAAATGGACCGTGCATCCTGAAAACTTAACCCCGTATTCAAAAGCCTGGCGTTGGGCATGAAGTCCTCTAAAGGATGGGAGAAGTGAAGGATGTATATTTAAAATCCTTCCTTCAAACTCCTTTAAAAACCTTTCTTTTATAATTCTCATAAATCCAGCAAGGAGCACATAATCCACTTTATGCTCCTTCAGAACTCTTATATATTCTTCCTCTGCTTCTCCTTTAAGAACGGTTTTCTTTTCTCCGGGATACAGATAAATTGCTTTCACTCCATACTTTCTTGCCCGTTCAAGGGCAGGAGCAGAAGGGTTATCGGAGATAACAAGTACAACCTCTGCGGGGATATATCCTTCCTTTGTTTTTTTAATTATTGCCTCCATATTGGAGCCTCTTCCGGATACAAGGATTGCAAGACGCTTCATTAAGTTAATTATATCTCTAAACCCCTTACTGTCAACCTCTTTTCTTATCCTTATTTCTTACAAATTAACTATACTAAAGGTATAACATAGATAAGATTAGACCATCCTTCTTGCGTTAACCTATTTAAGAACATAGAATTAAAATGACAACCAAAATGACGACTTAAATGACAATCATTATAAAAACTTTTTTCCATCATTTTACTTTTGCGGCTT
>CAZUTC010000088.1:0-4555 GCA_964623485.1 uncultured bacterium
AAACTCCATTTATTGTTCTGTATTCCTTATTAGTTATCTTCCCCTTCTCCTTCACATACATCACTGCCTTTATCTGCCTTTCGTTTAAACCGAGTTCTCTCAAATATTCTTCAGTGAACTTTATCTCAGATAATCTTTGCTTTTTGCAATTAAATATTTGCAGGTGCAAATAAGTTTTATTTGCAGTTGCAAATAAATATTTGCAAGTGCAATTAATATTCATGGAGTCTATACTCTGCATCTTTTTTACCACCGCTTTTTTTAAGTTTACCTTCTATTACAAGTTCGTGGAGAATTCGTGAAGCTTTGTAAATGTCAACGCCAAGAAGTTCTCTCACCATTCTATTTGATACAACTCCGTATTTCTTAACATACTCCATAACAAGTTCTTTATATCTCATCTCATCTATTCCCTTCTCCCTTATATAAGTGATGGACTCTCCGAGTTTTTTATATACCTCTCCACTCAACCTGTACACCAGAGTCTTTTTAACACCGCTCTTTTCAAGAAGTCCTTTACGGCACATCTGATTCAATATCTCTCTTGCTCTTCCCATATCCAGCTGGAGAACCTCTGACGCTTCATTAAGGGTAATCTCTCTCTTTCTTCGTAGAAATGATAATATAAGAATTCCATCAAGGTCTATTTCCTTACCTTCCCTTTCTCTTTCTTTTATAAATTTGACAAAAGCTCCATCAGCACTTCCATTTTTTAGTATCACTCTTACACTATGTCCATCCGTTTCATATAAAGGAGGTTCTTTACCTGATGATAACTGGACATAAAACATCCTTTTAACACCTACTCCCACCTTCTCAATAAGTCCTGTTTTCCTCAAAATCTCTGCAAGATGTCTGTTCCTTGGCTTTGAGTCCTGTCTAAGTATGTTCTGTGGGGTTATCCCTGCTATAAATCCCCCTGGGTTACTAATCTCCATCCTGTCCTTATAATGCTTTATAAAAACCGAACCTTCCCTTGTGTAATCTCTGTGTAACAAAGCATTCATTATCGCTTCCCTGTAAACCTCTGTGGGAAATTCTTTTATCTCATAATGAAAAAGTCCTGATTTTACAGTTATGATTTTATTAAAAGATTCTATTATTCTCTCTATATCTTCAAGAATATAAACTATGGGTTCTCTATAATCCTTCCTCATCTCGTAGTCAATATCGCTCTTCATGTGAAGATATACAACTTCATGGGAAGGAATTAACTCCTGAAGTACATCCCTCTTACCCACCATCAGGATACCAGCAAATGTAGGATGCCCATTTTTTAATATTCCACTCTGTCTTAAAAACTCTTTCTCTTTTAATTTTAGAAGATATGAATCCGGCTTGTTTGCTCTTACCATATTTCTCAATCTTTCTATCTCAACCCTATCAAGAGCATCCACCTTGAGATTTTCTTTTACTTCTGC
This sequence comes from uncultured bacterium, assembly GCA_964623485.1. Lineage (GTDB taxonomy): Bacteria > Hydrothermota > Tepidihabitantia > B3-TA06 > CAYQJV01 > CAZUTC01. The sequence continues at coordinate 1,422 of CAZUTC010000088.1, forward strand.
TGAAACATCTAAGGAACCAGATTCAACCATTTTCTGGACTCTCATTGAACCTGTTAAAGGTTTACAAGCCTTTCCTATTCTTATTTTTGCCATTCCATCTGTTGTAGTGTGAAGTGTAATCCCCTGGGGAATATGTATAAGAAGGAGGGTTGTATCAAGGTCTTCAATATAAAGTTCCTCAACATCAACAAGGAGTTTGGGATCTGTTGCTTCATATATTCTTGATTTTATCTCCGCAATGTTGTATCCTCCACATCCTGTAATTGCTCTTTCTCTCCCTTTTATTCTATCTTTAACTCCAAGAACAATGGTCCCACCTTTCTGATTTGCAAAACATACTGCATATTCCACGAGTGTCCTGTAAAGTTTTTTAGGATTACTTATCCATTCTTTAAAATCCAGCGTTTCAGATTCAAACTTATATGCTGGCTCCTTTTCAATTTGTTCAAGAATTTTTAAGATTTTTTCCTTTGAATATCTCATATTTATTTTATCTTTTTATTTAAAATCAACATTTCAGTGTTTGCAAAAGCAGAGATTATTTTCAGATACTCATCCTGCCATAAGGATTTGAATTCAGTTGTTGGGAATTCTTTAGAGGTTCTCCTCATTTTTTCTCTAAAGCCTTTAAGTATTTTTCAACGCCTTGTTGCTTAGGAAAGCATATCAGGTCTGTGGCAGGCTCATTGGTGTTATATTCACCCTTACCTATCTTTAAATCCTGTTCAGCCTTTTTAATCCATTCTCTTACACTTTCTTCATTCATAAAGTTACTCCTTCATCAAGAGTGTAATAAACTATATGCCCCACATCATTTTTTCTTTCCTCAAATATTTTTTGGGGAATTATTATTGTACTGGAACCAAAAAGAATTATCTTTTTAACCTTAAATCCTTTCTCTCTACAAACTTCATGAATTATTTTTTTAATCAGAGCTTTTTTATCCATTTTCAATTATATCTTCAAAAAATCTCTGTGTCAAATAACTCACATCAACCCCTTTTCTTTAAAACTGAAAAATGTATTCTTAGTAACAATCACATGGTCTATTATCTTTATACCTAAGATTTTTCCTGCCTCCACCAGTCTTTTTGTAATACTTATATCATCGCCTGAGGGTTCTGGGTCTCCTGAGGGATGATTATGAGCCACTATAATCTGGGCTGATGAGTTTCTTATAGCAGGTTCAAAAACCTCTCTGGGATGCACGAGACTCTCGGTCAAGGTGCCAACTGAAATTATCTCCCTTTCTATCTCCTGACTCCTTACATCAAGATAAAAAACCACAAAATGCTCTTTTTTATTATCCCTTATATCTCTTAAACGATTCCATACATCTTCTGGTTTTAGATAAACCTCTCTTCTTTTTTCTTTTAAAACTCTTTTTGCAAGTTCAAAGCATGCTATTATCTGGGATGCCTTTACCAGCCCCACGCCTTTTATCCTCTTCAATTCTTCTATTCCCAAATAAGGCAATTTTTCAGTTCCATATTTTTTTAAAATTTTGTTTGCAAGTTCTATAACATTCTCACCTTTTTTACCGGTCCTCAAAATTATTGCCAGGAGTTCTGAGTTTGAAAGTCTTTCTGGACCATATCTTATTAATTTCTCCCGAGGTCTTTCTATACGGGGTAAATCTTTAACCTTTAACTTTTCTTTATCCTTTTGCATTCTTCACCCTTTTTTAAAATTATACCTTTAAAATTTTCTATGTCAAATAGGTAACATCTTAAAATTAATTTTTGGCAAAAGTAACTTGATCCCTTTCCAAACTATAGTTTAATTTTTATTTTTCTCCATTTATCTGTAGTTAGAGGAGCATCCTTTCCAATAGGATATAAAGAATCCAGTTTTTTTATTACGATCCCCTCGTAACCTTTTTTTACTATCTGATTAAGATGTTTTTTTATATCCTTGAGGAGGCACTGCTCCATTCTGTAAAAGGGAGGTTTAAGTTCTATAGATTCTATTAGTTTCTTCCTATAAGATAGAGGTTTGTTCCCTACATATTTTCCATCAAAGAATATAACATCAAAAACAAAAACAATAGGTAATACATTTTTCCTTCTTGAAAAAAGCGAAGGAATAAACCTTCTTCCCTTTTCAGAATAAAGTTCTGTATCAAGAAGTGTGCCTTTTGGAATATTGAAATCTACAAGTAGCCATGAAAGCTTTTCGGTCCAGTTGGGGGTTTTTTCAAGTCTTCTCCCCCAAAGCTCGTATCTTCCATCTTTATACCTTATCACCTGCATTCTCCAGCCGTCCACCTTTGGTTCCACTATCCACTTTCCTTTTAACTCTTCACCAAAATAAGGGATGGGTTGTAAAAGCCACACCGGTCCTTTTAAAATTGGCTCAGGGGACAATCTTTATTATCCCCTTCTTAACTTTATTCTCTCTTTTATAAAAAATGGTATATCTTAAATAATGATTGCTATAACGCATGGTAAGGCTTCCATCCTGGTTGTAGTGAATCTCAAAATCGGTTTCAACAAGATTGGGTCCCACTGCAACTACCATCTCCACAAGATAAGGATTTGCTAAAAAGGAGTCTTTATCCTCTTCAGAAAGGGTATAGCATCGCTCACCTCCTTGTTCAGGGTGAGTATGGTAAAGACCTATAACCTTTTTCTTTCTTTGCATTGCAAGTTCATTACCCCTTTCAAACAGTTTTATTCTATCAAACACTATTTGAGTCCTTGTCTTTTCTCCACCCCGGTAAGGAATACCTTCATAAACCACAGGTCCCTTAAGATATCCCAGTAAAAAACCCATTCTCTCCTGTTTATAGGGAACCCGATATCCTCTAATTGCATCTTCTGCTATATCCAGGACTGCTTCTTCCTTTATCTTTATGGTTTTGTATCTGGGCATGTTAAAATTAATAAAGCATTAAAGATTTAATTACTCTTCTATACCTCTTGCTCTCAATAATTATAAAATAAACTCCAGAAGGGAGTTTCGGTGAATCATCCCTTTTATTCCATTGGATCTCGTGAACTCCTTTCCTTAGATAACCTGAAAACACTTCCCTCACCATTCTTCCAGTTCCATCATAAACTTTTATTTTAAAAAAGTCTTTCTTAGGTACCACGAGCCTTAAAGAGAGAATATCGGATAAAACTTCAAACTCT
>CAZUTC010000088.1:4565-6782 GCA_964623485.1 uncultured bacterium
TAATATACCTTCTCCCTTCACCTTCACATCATCTATAAATATTCCTCTTGCTACTCCTTCCTCATCGCTTATAAATCTAAATCTTACCCTTGCTTTGGTTCCAGGAGGAACATTCAATTCATAGGAAACCAAAGCCCAATCATCCTTTATCTCCAAAGCACCTCCGGTACCGGTAAAGTCAACAGTATCAATTTTATCATCATACAAGACTTCCACATAAACTCCATCAACTCCGTATATGGGAAATTCGTACTTTCTATAAAACTGAAGCAGTGGCTTTACCGGAATTGTAAATTCAGGGGATAGAATTGAATTCTCCATATTGTTTTCGTATACTTCTTCATCTTCTTTACCGCAGTAGAGAGAATACTTCCCGCTTTTCTTTTCGATAGAGGTAACATGCCATAGCTTAGGACTGCCTTCCTGCTCCCATGATAATCCTTCCTCAAAATCATCCTCAAAGCCTGTTTTCCCTATCACAAACTCTACACTTTTTTCTATTGTATCCTTTTTCCCCAATACTTTTATTTTAAATCTTCCTACTTCACCTGCGGAAAGTAAAGATGAGACCTGTAAAAATGTCTCAAAATGAATAGAATCTTTTGGCAAAATTCTATCCACCACAAAAGAATCCGTAGAAAAATTAATACCTTCTTTTAAAGATATTAGAAAAATCATTCCACCATAAAAAATGGCATCTCCTTTGTTAACAAGATAAAAAGAGAACTTTTTACTTTCCCCTGGCATAATAAAACCATTTTCAGTTTTTATTGCCGGATGCTCTATTGAAACCCGAGGAACTCCTAAGGGAATCGTAAATGGATATATCCATACATCTTCTGAATTTCTTATTTCCAGTTCAAAAACCGAAGCATACCGTTGATCCTTTTCAATATATATTGAAAAACAATTTTCAACAAAAACCGAATCCATTCCCTTTATCTCCCCCACATACTCTACACCATCCAGTACTTTGATTCCTGAATCTTTAGGATGAAGGAAAATCTCTACATTGTTTGCGTTTTCTAACCCTGAATTTTTAACATAAAGAGAAATTAAAACAGTATCTGATGGATCCACATATCCATCGGCATTTCCAAGGGAATCATCAAAATTTGGAGAAGAATAAGAAAGATATACATCTTTATGGATTATAACAATCTCTTTTGAAAAGGGTATAAAATTATGTTTCCAACAATTAAGGGAGAGCAAAGGAGGGAAATTATCTTTTATTCTTATCTCCGCCTTACCACTTCTGTCAGTATATTCTTTTGCATATATGGTATCCTCATCTGTCAAGGTAACCAAGACGCTATCCAACGGAATGCCGTTAAAATCTACATATATAGGAAGAATCATCTCATCGGTTCCGGAATCAGGAGCAGTTATTCTCATTTTCTTGGGTTTATCAAGCCAAATACTCATCTCCGGATCTCCCAAAAGGTTTATCTGATATTGATGCCAGCGATATACATTTTTTTCTTTTGAGAATGGGATAAAGGAAGCCTTCGCAAGTGCAAGAGCCTCTCCTATTCTTATTTTATTTTCTTCAAAAATCTCTTTAAAAAAGTAAGAATCAAACACATCTGAATACCCAAACCCTGGATTACCTGGAGAGCCCCATCCATAAGATGAGTTACCTATGTAACCCACCCCCCCTCCTTCTGGGTTTCTTATAAATGCCTCTCCTATACAGTCAAAATCAAATGCTCCGGTCCAACATCCAATAGAAAAGAGAATACCATACTTTGAAGGATTTTTTAAAGACATCATATCTTCATTTGTTAGATAACCTTCTCCTACTCCCATTACATTTATCCATCCATGACCATCATGATTTATTATATTTTTCCCTTCCTTTATCTCATTCTTTACCGTACTTGGATTCTCGTTGCCCAGGGATTCATAAAGTTTGGTTATATTAAAATCCTGAGGCACATAAAGTTCATCTATCATATCTTTAGCTTTTCCTCCATCAGTGTATGGATTTATCCAGAGAATCTCTCCTAAGAAAAGTAAATCCTTTTCATAGGTTGTATCAGGAGAGGTTTCATAATTTATTACCTTGTTAACAAATGCCTCTGCTTCTTCTAAACTCCTTACCGGAGCTCTACCCACAAATGCATCTGGATATAAATCTACACTATCCTCTACCTCTCCAAATATCCCATCATTATCCTCATCCCATGTCCCCTCTACATCCACATAGTATAGGTC
>CAZUTC010000089.1:0-686 GCA_964623485.1 uncultured bacterium
CCTTATTTCTTTTTTACCCAAGTATCCTTCTTTTTCTATAAAACCAGTACTAATAAAAAATATACCTTTCATTTTTAACCGAAGTAATATGGGAAATACCCTGGAATAGTGAGAAATTACTCCATCATCAAAGGTCAAAAGGACAGATGGATTGATTTTTTTTAATAAATTCATATGGGTTAAAAAAACATCTTCTGATATGGTATATTTATCTTTCCAAACATTACTTATATCATGATACATCAAAGCAATCATTTTAAACGAAATTTATAAGGCAGGCTGCGATAAATCTTCCCTATAGAGATTAACTGGGTATATTTTTTTATAGATTTTTCTACTTCAGAATAAGAAAATCCAATTATATCCTCGTCTGATAACCCAGGTACAAGGTCAGGGCTTGGACTTCTTTTTATTACTTCTTCTGGAACCCCTAAATACTCTGCCATTTCTCTTACCTCTGATTTTGTCAAATGAGCAATAGGCATTATATCTGCTGCTCCATCCCCGTGTCTTATATAAAAACCAAGCGAGATCTCAATTTTATTGAGTGTTCCCAAGACAGCATAATTCAAAAGATCCGCAAAGAAATATAAATAAACCATTCTAACTCTATTTTTGGCAGAGACGTATGCTCGTATCTTCCATATCTCCTTATCTTTAACCTTATGAAGAGCTAAAAATAGATT
>CAZUTC010000089.1:696-6746 GCA_964623485.1 uncultured bacterium
TTTTTCAGTGTGTATTTTTTCTTTACCGAGTATGGGAAAAACCCGGGAGGAACCAATTTGTAAATTCCTATCTTTTTTAATACCGGAGTGATACTTATAACTTTATAATTTATTTCCAATTTATTTCCTATCATCTTTGCAAAATCTATACTTTCCGGAGAGGTTTCTCTTTCCGGAAGTATCAATCCTATTACCCTTTCCTTACCAAGAGCCCTTGCTGCGAGCCCTGCACATACCGCAGAGTCTATCCCTCCACTTATTCCTACTACAACACCCTCTCTATTTAATCTTTTAAGTGATTCTTTTATAAAATCCTCTATCTTTTTAACCTTCTTATCTACCTTCAATATACTGCTTTTTCCATATTTTCTCGGTTATTTCCCATAATTCAGTATCGAAGCGATGCATTTTCTTCAAATACTCTTTATCCCTCATTACCATCTCTGCTTCTTCATCTATCGGGTTTACTTTATTTTTTTGTGCTATGTGGTAAAAGATTTTATAATGGTCTCTTATACAACAAGGAGCAAGGAGATTTCCCATCTCTTTTTTTCTCTTTTTATATGCATAGCTGTATTGCCAATTCCTTATCGCCTTGAAATAATCTGAATCTAAAATGGCATTTAAATCTTTTCCATCTTGGTATAGGGTGTAGATGTTATCTACTGCATAAGGTATAAAAACACAAGGAGTTACATCACCCTTCCAATTTATATAAAAATATCCAGAATTCCTTCCTCCTGCAATACAACCTTCACTAATTACTCCACTGTTCCAGAAATCTACTATAAAGTATTTCCTCTCTCTTATTGTTTTTTGCATTCTTTTCCATGCCCACAATCTTTGTTTAGGAGTAACCATTAGTTTAAACGAATACTTCCTTCCGATAGGCATATAATGGAATATCCACTCATAAAGCACCTTTTTCTTCTCAAAATAGAAATCAAAGAAATCTTCAGACATCACAGTCTCTACATTATACCTTGTAAGGGTTACAGATATTCCATAAGGCACTCCATATTTCATTAAGTTGTCAAAAGCTTCCATTATTTTCTTAAACACTCCTTTTCCCCTCCTTTCATCGGTTTCTTTTTTAAATCCTTCGATAGAAATTGCAGGGGTAATATTTCCTAACTCTGCCATTCTTTGTGCACTCCTTTTATCTATTAAGGTTCCATTAGTATACATAAGAAAATAAACATCCTGAAACTTATCAAAAATATCAAAAATGGTTTTATTTTTGTCTTTATAAATTAAAGGTTCTCCTCCAGAAATCACTATAAAACTTGTTCCCCAGAGTCTCTTTGCCTCCTCTATTGTCTTTGAAAACAGCTCAAAATCCAAGGTATCTTGTAAACTCACAGACCCTGCATAGCAATTCTTACATTTTAAATTGCATCTTCCAGTGGGACTTATTGTAATAAAAAGAGGAGTAGGTAATCCTTTCTCCTTCTGTATCCTTTTTCTTTTTTCCTGTTCCTCCCCCCCAAAGGTTTTTGTAATTAGAACCTTGAGTACCCCTTCCAAGCATTTATTGCATATCCTTCCTTCCGATATCACCCTATCCATAGTTTCTAAAAGAGAAAGTACCATATAATATTTATCTTCCTGCATTTTTTTAGGATAAATATTTCTTTTTGTCTCCACAAGGTAATAGTATATCTTATCTTCCAAATATCTTTTCACTATGCTTTTTAAAAACCTCATTCGAATTCCTAAGTTTCCCAATTTCACAATGGGATTGATCCATTTGTATCTCTCCATTTCTATTTTAAAAGATACAAACAAATTTTTATAAGTCAAGTTTCATTAAGTTTAAGATTTATCTTGACAATTAATGTAGTGTATTTATACTTATCAAGATGAAAAAAATATATTTTGACAATGCCTCCACCACTAAAATAGCAGATGAGGTGATAAAAGCCATGGTAGAATGTGAGAAGAATTTTTTTGCGGTGCCCGCTGAAACCTTAGGGCACTCCATGTCCATGGAAGCAAAAAAAATATTGGAAGATTCCAGAGATAAAATAGCAAGAAGTATAGGGGCAGAGCCCGAAGAAATTATATTTACTTCAGGAGGTACCGAATCAAACAACCTCGCTATAATCGGAACCCTTAAAAGGTTAATTCCTCAAAAACCTCATATCATAACCACTAAGGTTGAACATGAGTCGGTATTAAATCCCATTCAATACATGGAAAAAGCCTACGGGCTTGAAGTCACTTATCTCCCTGTAGATGAAAATGGGCTAATAGATTTGGAATTTTTTAAGGAGGAGATACGGGAAAATACTATTTTTGTCTCTATTCAACATGCAAACCAAGAAACAGGGGTGGTTCAACCGGTAAAAGAGATAGCAGAAATATGTGCCGAGAAAGGTATAATATTTCATACCGATGCAGTTCAGTCATACTTAAAGGTTTCTCTCAATGTAAGGGAAATGCCTATTACTCTTTTATCCCTCTCTGCCCATTTAATTCATGGTCCTAAAGGAGTAGGAGCTCTTTTTATAAGAAAAGGGACAAAGATTGAAAAGGTGATGTATGGAGGGTATAACGAGTACGAAATACGACCGGGAACAGAAAATCTCCCTGGAATATATGGATTTGCAAAGGCAGTGGAAATATGGAGAAAAGAGGATGCAGAAAAGATAAAATCTCTTAGAGATTATTTTGAAAAAAGAGTGTTTGAAGAGATAGAATATGCAGTACTTAATGGAGATAAAAAGAAAAGAGCTCCCCATATATCCAATATATCATTTAGATTCATAGAGGGGGAATCCGTGCTTCTCTCTCTTGATTTCAAAGGTATAGAGGTTGCAACCGGTTCTGCCTGTTTTTCAAAGGCACTCGAAGCAAGCTATGTACTTCTTGCAATGGGTAAGAGTCACGAGGAATCTCATGGCTCCATTAGGTTCTCTTTTTCTAAATATAATACGCAAGAAGAGGTAGATTTTACACTGGATGTATTAAAAGAGACCGTTGAAAAATTAAGAAAATTAAGCCCTTTAAAGGAGGTGTAAATGCTTTCGTATTCCAAAAAAGTAATTGAGCATTTCAAGCATCCCAAAAATGTGGGAAAGATAAAGAAGGCAGATGCAGTAGTTGTGGAAGGAAGCCCGGCATGTGGAGATATGATAAAGCTCTATCTTAAGATAGATGAGAAAACAAAGATAATAAAAGATATAAAATTTGAGTCCTATGGGTGTGCCTCAAATATAGCCACCGCATCTATAATCACTGAAATGGTAAAAGGAAAAACAATTAACCAGGCAAAAAGAATAAAGTGGGCTGATGCCGCAAAAGCATTGGGAGGACTGCCCCCTGTAAAGATGCACTGTGCAGTACTTGCGGTTGACGCATTGAAATCTGCCATTGAACAGTGGGAAGAAAAGCATGGACTTTTACCAAAGGAACCAACAACTCCTGATAAAATAAGAAGGAAATTAAGGGGGATTGTAAACCCCTTAACAGGATTGAGCATTGTAAGTGCTGGATTGCTGCGAGATGTAAGAATAGAGAATGGAAAGGTCGAAATAGATATAGACCTTCCCAAAAACCATCGATTTGCTTCTCATTTGATAAAAGAAATAAAAGAAAAAATATCTCATCTATGGGATGTTAAAGAGGTTAAGGTAAACCTCATTGGATGATTTATCTTCCTTTTTCCTTATTTTTCCTTTTACTTTTCTTACTCCTTCTACCCTTTCTCTTGCTTATGATACATGCAGGTATTGTACATATTGCCTTTGAAAGGTTGGGGATGTCTGCTCAAACTGCCCTATTTTTATTCTTTCTTGCCCTTTTTGGAAGTGTTATAAACATTCCTTTAAAAAAAGAAAAGTATTATGTGAAATATCACTCCTTTTTTTGGCTTCCCCATATAGCTACAGAAGAAAGAATAATAGCTATAAACCTTGGGGGAGGAGTTATACCCATTCTTATATCCTTTTATCTTTTAACAAGAACCCCCTTTCACCTTATAATAATTCCTCTGTTGATTATGATAATAGTGAGCAAATTACTGGCAGTGCCCGTAGAAGGAATAGGAATTACAATGCCATTTTTTATTCCTCCTTTGCTTTCTGCAATTCTGGGGTGGCTTTTTGGTGGGCATTACTCTCCTCAAGTGGCTTATATTTCGGGGACCTTAGGAGTCCTTATAGGAGCTGACCTTCTGAATTTAGGAAAGATAAAAAGAGGAAGTATATTAAGTATTGGGGGAGCAGGGGTCTTTGATGGAATATTTTTAACAGGGGTGGTAGCTGTATTGTTAGCCTAAAAACTCTTTATTCCTCTTTTCCTTAGATTTTTTAAAAATGGGATATTTTCTATCTTCTGGGGAGTAAGGAAATTCCATATTATTCCTGAAGGTTGTTTTTCTTTCCTCCTTGTTTTTATTATCCTTTCAGGTGTTATAATATAATCTACTAAAATATCATGAGTAACTCTTGGTAAGGAATAATCCACTACTTGTATTTCATGAACTGTGGTAATTACAGGGGTGGACTCATTTATTATCTTCAATTCTCTTAAAATTGCATACTCCAGATCAGAAAATCCTCCCCCTTTCCCTATCCTTTCGCCCCTGTAATTTACCACCACAGAACCTGCTATTATAATGTCTACTCCTTTTATTTGTTCGGGATATATTCTTTTTCCTTCGCTAAACGCTCCTTTTATTGTGGAGGCTCTTTTCTTATTTTTAATTCTCCAAGGTAAAAGCTCAATAAAGCACCTTTCCTCTCTTAATCTTGGAACAGCCATATAAACTACCTTCTCCAAGAGAAGTGCCCTTTCTCTTAAAGGTTGTTGAGGAGAATCAGGATTGGACTTTATCCATTGAGCACTCTTCCAAGGAGAAAGGTATAAAACTTTTTCTGCTGCCCGTTCTCTTCCTTTAAAATTAGGTATTCTCCCCCAGGCTCCTGGGAAAAGCGAGACTTTCTCATGCTCCATTTTTCTCCATATCTCTTCTCTTATTTTATCCTTTTCTTTTCTAATCGTTATTAGATCCATTTATTATTTTATTTTTATTTAAACTTCTGTCAATTTTAATGCAGAATTTCAAGAAGATATAAAATAAGTTGATTTAAGAAAGTTTTGGGGGAAAAAATACGAGCACGAGAATAAAAGGAATGCATTCTTCTGCTTCAATAAGTTTGAAGGTTCTTTGCTTATGGTTACAAGAGTCTTCCAAGCAGAGGTGCCAAGGATTTTATAGAGAAGATTTGGGATCCTTTTTACTGGTCATACTTATTCTACCGGCTCCATTCAATAGAGGTAAGTGTAACTTATCCTATGAGCTGGAAATGGGGAATTGAGGTGGGGATGGGATATGGGTGGGCGAGGGTAAAAAACATGAATATGTGTGCTATTATTTTAACTTATTTCCTATATGGCTTGGATATAGAAATAAAAAAAGCAGAATAAAGGTATCTTATATTTATTCTATCTCTCAAAAAAAAAAAGACGGTAGGTGAAACAATTGAGTATTATAAAGGCAAAGGAAAAGAGATTAAATTTACCTATGTATTCCAAATAAATAAGATGTGTACCTTTAGTCTTAATTGGGGAGGAGTAGCACATATAGGTAAACAAAAAGATAGCGACTATAAAGTAAATCTCAGTTTAATTGGGATAAGCATTTTTGTAGGCTATAACTTTGAACCCAAAGAAGGTGGGAAATGATTCTTAAAAGGGTCCTTTTGTTAACCTCTTTTGCTTTTTTTCATCAACACTTTTTGCCTCTGATGTGCCTATTATATTCATTCATGGGCATAAATCAGAGGCAAGACCAGAAAGGTCATCGAATGACCCCAATGATAAATCAAGGGGCAAAGAGGATTTTTAACTTTTATTATTATAAAAATTTTCCTCCCTGAAAAATTTCAAAAAGATATTGGATTAGGGACCTTGAAAAAAGGTAAATTTATGAATAAAGGCAAGGACTTTTTGGGACCCCTTTGTTTCGAGCGCCAATGTACAAGGAGCCGTAGACTTCCTCCTTTACAATACTTTTTGAACAGATGGGTAAAGAATAAGCTTCA
>CAZUTC010000090.1:0-6733 GCA_964623485.1 uncultured bacterium
ATGATGCATTTTATTAAAATCCGATGAGCTTGTGGTATTGTATCTTTTTGCATATCCGGCTGTATCCCTGGTTGCAAGATATAATCCATGAAGTGACAACGAGTCGTATATAAATTCAAACTGCATTACATATATTCCAGGATAGGACCCCGGAACTCCTCCTCCATAGGTGCTTAAGTCCTGCTCATTTAAAACTTTTTGATTTACATTCACAAATGGATTTTTTATAAGGGTCCCTGAAAGGGCTGGAAGAATAAGAATGTCATCGTCTGGATCCTCATCCAGAGGAAAAAGCGTAATAAATGGAAAATCCAGACTGAAAATTGCATACCTCTGGGTATTGTTATAAACCGTGATATACCATTCTGAAATTTTTTTGTTCCACAAAAGAGAGATTTTTACCTCAACATCAATTTTTTGATCTTCTGAAATTTCTGCATTTTTCCAGTAAAGATAAAGAACTGGACCCTCCGGAAGGGTATCCAGGTTATAGGATTTCTCACAGGGGATATCAAAGGAGAAAAGAGAAATCAATCCATCCAGGGGAACAGGATGAAGAAAAGTATCCAAAAGATTTATCCTCCAGATAGGACTTAACGAAGAGGCACACTCCACTGTATAGCCTTCTTTTAAATCCTCAATCTTTTTTAGCCCGAAATTCACAGAATCAAAATACATTTTTACCAAACCGTTCTCCATCTCAATATCTGAAGTAAAAAGAAAAAAGAGAAGAGCCATAATTATTCTGTCTTTTTTAATAGCTCTGCTATCTTGGGATCCAGTAAAAACTTTTCTATCTTCACCCATGTGGCAATGGGCAACTTAAAAACCTCATACCTTGATTTTAACCTCTCTGCAAATTCATCCACCCTTAAAGTAAACTCCACCTCCGGAACTATCCGGATTTCATTAAAGAAAGACAAAAGCCACTCTTTTTCTTTTTCCTCATCAAGTATATATCCCTTTGGAAGATGCAATTTTATATTTTCAAGGGTTGCAGAAACTATCTCATACTTTCTTTTTTCAAATACTTTATTGGGCAGTTTTCTTATTCGGGTAAGTCCTTTTGTAATTCCCTCTCTATCATCAGCCTGACCAATCGCTGTTTCCTTTGGAGGAATAATGCATGGTTTATATGTTTCCATGATATATAATTGATGGGGTTTAAGAATTTCCTTTATAGAAAATGCAAGTTCGGTTATTTTCTCTTCATACTTTCTCCTTATCTCTTTGAGATATCTTTCCGCTTTGTGAACCCTTTTTTTCAAATCTTCTGGAATGTGTCTTTGTGAAAGAAGAGTATCTTTTAACTCTTTCAGAACTGCAAAAGCTCTTGATACTTCGGAGTTTTTCTTAAACAATTCCTCTTCTATGGTTTTCTTTTCTTCTATTTTTTTTATTATGAACTCTTTTTGTTCAGAAGAAAGTTCAAGGGCATGTAAAAGATTAAGTAAATGTATCTCCCTTATAACCTCATCCTTTATCTCAGTAGTTCCAAGTATAAGTAGAGTTACAAATATACTCATACCATCCTCTATCTTAATAATTTTATTATCTTTTCTTGCATAGAAACATTTTGGGTTTTAAATCTACAAAAGTATATCCCAGAAGGAACTTCTTTCCCACTCTCATCTCTTCCATCCCAGACGATTCTATAATTCCCTGGCTTACATGAATTATTGATAAAAGTTTTCACTACTTTCCCAGTTACATCGTAAATATTAATTTCTGCGTTGCCCTTCTCCTTTAACCTATAGTTTATAACTACTGAACTTTTAAATAGATTTGGATAAACCATTAATTCTAAACCTTTTTCTTTTATATTTTCCTTTATCCCGGTTTCTGAACCATGAGATACCGTTATTTTTAAGTCATCAAACCAAACCTCTCCTTCTCCCACAATAGTACAGGCTATCTTTGCACTGTCAGTATTTAAAGGAGCATAGAAACTTCCCCATACCTTTGTCCATCCCTGGGTTCCAGAGAGCCTTGGATAAGTCCCAGGGTAAGGGGGTGGGTTATCATAATCTCCATAAAATATACAGTTTATTGTTACACTTGCTTCTACATTATTTAATTTTATCCATCCATCTATTCTTATTACATCTCCTTCCTCTACAGGAAAGCTCTGATAAAAGTATGAAACTCCCTGGCTTTCTCTTCTTATATAACCAGAATGTTCTCCCTCCAATGCATCAGAGGAAAGAGAAAACTCACTTATTCCACCTGTAGAAAAAGTCTCCCATTCCGAAGGAAGAGTTTCTCCCTCTTCAAAGGATGGATTTTTTAATGTAATATCCTTAAAACTTATTGGTTTAAACTCAACTTCAGCATAAAACATAGGAAGTTTTACTCCCGTTCTTCCATCTTTTAATGTATCTATCCACTTTCTCTTAACCCATTCAGGATGGTTAATAAAGAAGGCATAGTCAATGGTCTGGTTATACTCATTATTTATAAATAATGGAAAAGATAGAATCATACTTTTCTGGTCTTTTAAAGTGGAGAGGTCTACTTGAAATCCTCTGGACCATACCTCATAGTAAGGTTCGTTTGGCGGGGGTGGTTCTGCATAATACTCTATCTTGCCAGTATTTTCAAACTCCCCAACCAATTGCTGGGCTATAGATAATTCCTCTTGGGTATGTTTTAGCTTTACTCCCCCTGCTTCAGTAACCTCCCTCCAGAGACAGGGATTATTCAAATCCCAATCATTATGGATAGGAGCATCAGCATTTGGTGAATAAAAGGCTATTTTTGAATCAGGCTGAGAGGGAAAACAGGCAAGAGTGTCGCCCTCTTCATAATAGAGATGCCCTCTGGATGTCTCCATATTTGCCCAGTATCCAGAACCATCTGGCAATTGAACCCACCACTGGGTAACTGGGTGAGCTCCTAAGGGAGCTGGTCTTGCAGGAATGGAGAGTGCCCGAAGCAAAGTGGCAGTAAATCTTTCATATTCAATACATATTGCCCTTCCCCCCTCTATAACCTCTGAAGGTAGATAACACCAATCTGCAAAATTTTTCCCCCAACCTCCATTCACTGTTTGCCAGTTCCCACAGGTTACATCCCCAGGATACCTGTTCATCAGGTCATAATTTATATTCTTAACCACCCATAAATAGACTGCTTTTGCTACTTCTGTTTGTTTCGTTTTATCACTTTCCGGAATCGAATAAAGGATTTCTTGAGCAAGTACCTGGATATCTGAATTATCCTTATCCATATACTTTCCAGATTCAAGATAAGGCTTTACGAAAGAAGGATAAAGAGTGGTATCCAGAACCGCATCGGGTGAGGGTTCCTTGGGTATGGAATCTATTTTTTTATGGTCTATCAAGTAACATAACCTGCAATCAAGAATCTGGGTTTTATAAGAGTGTGCAAGGTTTTTCTCTTCTAAAACAAGATTTACAGTAGAGGGAATATCCACATCTCCTTCCCTTGCGATAAAATATCCCTCCTTTTCAGCAACTACTATATACCTTGGAGCAGCAGGAGAAACCAAAGAAAGACTGTAATAGCCTGAATTATCTGTTTTTGTAAAGATATTAGTTCCATATACATAAACCCAAGCATCTTGAATAGGATTCCCACTCTCATCGGTTACTACTCCTGTTATCTGACTCTTTATATTGACACACACTCCTAAGAAACTTATAAACACCACAACTTTTCTCATTTTTTTTCTCCTTTTTTTATTTTAGACATTATACATATTAAATAGTTTAATGTCAATCTTAGTTTGACTTAAGCAAAAATATCACTAAACTTTAAAATATGCGCAGAATGTTGGACCTTCCTCTGCATTATGGAAGAGCACCACGTTGGCTTTTCGAAAGGATGCGTAAACTTTCAAGAGTAATTATAGAAACAATAATAGAGGAGTTTGGTAAGGAGGAGGTATTAAAAAGACTCTCTGAACCTGGATGGTTCCAATCCTTAGGATGCCTTCTTGGTTTTGACTGGCACTCCTCAGGGCTCACCACAACCACCTGTGCAGCCATAAAATATGCATTAAGAGATATAGGAGAAAAAGTTGGACTGTTTGCAGCAGGAGGAAAGGGTAAATACTCCAGAAAGATTCCAGAAGAGTTAAAAATTATCGGATATAAAACAGGAGTGAATGCAGACAAAATGATATATGCAAGCAGGCTATCTGCAAAGGTTGACAGTTCTGCCATTCAGGATGGATATCAAGTTTATCATCAGCTTTTTTTATGCAGTGAAGATGGAAAATGGGTATGTATCGACCAAGGAATGAATGAAAGAACAGGATGGGCAAGAAGATATCATTGGTTCAGTGAGAATTTAAGCTCATTTGTGGAAGAACCCCACAAGGGAGTAGCAGGGGTTAAGGAGAAAGATGTTCTAAACCTGGTGGCGAAAGGAAGCAGAGAAACAAGAAAGTGTTCATTAGAACTTATTCAAAAACCTGAAGAAGTTATTAAAGAAATAAAGAGACTTCCAAAAAGGCATAGAATTATAGAGAGATTTGATGTAAAAAGAATGGAAAGGATTCTTTTAAAAATTTACGAACAAGCTCCTGAGAAGTATGAACATCTTTTAAGCATTGAGGGGGTGGGAGCAAAAACCTTGAGAGCCCTTGCTCTCACCTCAGAAATAATATATGGAGCCATACCCTCCTATGATGACCCAGTGAGTTTCTCTTATGCTCATGGTGGAAAGGACGGACATCCTTACCCTGTGCAAAGAGATGTGTATGAAAATACCATTTTAATATTTGAAAGAGCATTAAAAAAAGCAAAACTTGGTAAAAGAGAGGAACTCAAAATCTTAAAAAAGATTCCAGAACTAATTAGACCAACTTGAAACTTCCTGAAAAATTTATAGAGAGGTATGAAAAGCTAATCCCTGATTTTGAACAATTTTTAAAATCCCTAAGGAGACCATTTCCCATGGGGATAAGAATAAACACCCTAAAACAAGAAAAAAACAGAATAATAGAGAAAATAAAAAGGTTTTCTCCAGAACCCCTACCATGGTATGAATACGGATTTATAATAAAAAAAGATATAAAAATAGGCAATACAGTGGAGCATTTTGCAGGGCTTATCTATGTGCAAAATATATCTTCAATGCTTCCTGTCTGCTTACTTTCTCCTCAACCATACGAAAAGGTCTTGGACATTGCAGCAGCTCCAGGATCCAAAACCACCCAGATTGCTCAACACATGGAAAACAAAGGTTTGCTTGTAGCAAATGATATAGCCCATAAAAGAATAAAGGCTCTCACTGGAAATCTTGAGAGAACCGGAGTTGTAAATGCTGTAGTAACACAGAAGGATGGAAGAGCATTTGGAAGGATATTACCCGATTTTTTTGATAGGGTTCTTGTAGATGCTCCCTGTTCTGCAGAAGGAACCATTGCAACATCCTTTAAGGTTCTTGAGATATGGAGTGAACGAACTATACAGAGAATTTCAAAACTTCAAACCCAACTTTTGATATCAGGATTCCGAGCTCTAAGAAAGGGAGGAGTCCTTATATATTCAACATGTACTTTTGCTCCAGAAGAAAATGAAGAAGTGGTGTCAAATCTACTTCTTACCCATCCTCAAGCCCACCTTGAAAAAATAGAGATACCAGGATTAAAACCAGAAAAAGGAATCACCCAATGGAAAGGGAAAAAATATAATCCAGAGGTGGAAAAGATAATAAGAATATATCCTCATAAAATAAATGGAGAGGGATTCTGTATTGCAAAAATTAGAAAGGATTAGAATAAAGGAGTTTTTAGAAACATATGAAATAGATGAAAAGGATATAAAAGAGTTTGAATTTTTTCTATTTAAAGAGAGTGTATGGATGACAACCAAGGAGGTATTTAACTTTAATCCAAAAGGGATAAAGATCGTGAGGAAAGGATTAAGAGTGTATAGAATTTTTGAGCATTCTTTAAAACCAACAACCTCTGGAATTCAGATAATAGGGAAAAATGCAAAAAAGAAAAAGGTATATTTAAACCCCTCCCAGGCTTTAAAATTCATGAAAGGAGAAAAGGTAGAAATTTCAAGCAAAGAGAGGGGGTTCGTGATTGTATGTTTTAAAGATACAATACTTGGAGTGGGTCTACTCAAAAATAAAGAACTGAAAAGTCAGGTGCCAAGGTCAAAAAGAATTCTTAAAGATTTTAAGAAAGCTCTATAAGGAGGATTCCTCCTCTCTTCTACAATGATTACAAAGTCCTTCTACAATTACAAAGTATTTCTCAACAGTAAATTTCTTTCCTATCTTATGTTGAATTTCCTCCAGAAACTTTTTCCCAAGCGGATTCTCTACCTCCGTTACCTTTTTGCATCCCCGACAATAAAAGTGAATTTCGTATGGATCATAAAGTTCATAATGGAGATGTTTTTCTTTAAAGCTTGTCCCATGAACAAGTCCCTCCTTTTCCAGAAGGTTTAAAGTCCTATAAATCGTAGCCATATGATACTTGACTCCTCTTTTTATCAACTGGATATACACATCATTTGCAGAAAGATGTCTACCCCTACATTCTTCCAGAATCTCTAAGATTGCCCTCCTTTGTTTTGTAACCCTATAACCTTTATCCTTGAATCTCTTGAATATACTCATTTTTTCCTCCTGAACTTCATTTTGCAAATGATAGCAAAAAATTAAATAAAAGTCAAATTGATGTAGAATTCCATAACATTTTGGACTGAATTTCATTCTTTACCCATCTCTCTAACAAATATCCTAAAGG
>CAZUTC010000091.1:0-2486 GCA_964623485.1 uncultured bacterium
GGTTTTACCACAGCCATTTGGACCCACAATTGCTGTTATTCCAGGAATGAAGTTAAACACTGTTTTAAAAGGGAAAGATTTAAATCCAACAATAGATACTTCTTTTATAAACATTTTTATTTATTTTTTAAATTTAAAGAGTTTTTTGATTTCTTCTTTTAATTTCATAAACTTTTTATTTCCCGATGGACTCTGTTTTATATTGTACCACATAACCGAAATTAGGGTATAGAAAACAGAAACTGCAATTCCTACGATAAAAAAGGTCACCACCAGAATTTTTTTGGGAGGAAAGGAGGGGGTTTGAGGTATGGATGCCTTTTCTAAAATAGAAAGTACCGGAGTATCCTTTACCTCCATTATTCTTGCCTGTTCGTACTGTTGTTTTAAGAATACATAAACCTCCTGTAATATTTGGTATTCTGCATAATGCCGTAAATATCCAGAAGTTATCAATCTATTTAATTTACTGTTTATTACTTGGAGTTCTTTTTCTATTTGCTGCACTCTCGGATTGTCATATCCTGAGTAACTTTTGAGGTAATCAAGTTCTATTGTCTTTTTCATTGCTTCTACTCCCAATTCTACAAAAGCGGATAGGTTTGATTCATTGCTTGGCATAAAAATCGGAACATTGTGTCTCTTCTGAAAATAGGTTAAGGTATCTTCTTTTCTTTTTAACTCTTCGGTGACCTCTTTTATTCTTTTTTCAAGGAATATCCTTAAATTTTTCCCCTGGCTCATTGTTTGTTCTTTTAAAAATCTATCCAGTTCTTCTGCATAAGAGTTTGCAACACATGTAACTATTTCAGGGTCCCTATATTCCACTTCTATTGTAAATACCCCTACAATATTTTGGTGGAGTTTGGTTATTCTTGAAAGAAAATTTAAAGCCTCTCCCTGGTTTTTGAATTTCAGTTTTTCCAAAAGACCGCAGTCTTTTATTACATTTTTCTTTACCTGGGAGGACCTTAATATGTCTGCATAGAGGTCCACAATATTTACCCCTCCAATTCCTTGAATCCCCAAGCCTTGGAGTACTGCCATGGTTTGAGGAGAAATCCCCATAAATCCTCCCTGCTGGACTGGAGGTAAAATTTTAACCTGTGCTTTGTATTTTTTAGGAAGTGTAAATGCAAGAATGAATCCTGCAAGTAAAAATCCAAATATTATAGAAAAAGTTATCCTTTTCCTTTTTAAGAACTGAATAAATACATCTACAAGGTCTATCTTCATTTCCCAAATCCCATAATAGCCACTAATAAGCTTATTAAAGAAGCTGCAAATGTTATGGCATCTCTCCAGGTGTAAATAGGTCTTCTGGGGACAAAAATTGTATAGCCTGGGGGAGGAATCTCTCCTGGGTTTGCTTTTTTAACCTCTCCGGTAGGTGATATTAACTGAATATTCCTGACATCCGCGGTATATATCAATCCTCCTGCAACTCCTATATATTCCCCGACAGTCCTTGCCTCATCATAAAAAAATCTTCCTGGTTTTTTTACTTCTCCTGCTACATAAATCATGCTACTTTTTATGGGGAATACTACGGTATCTCCTGCCTTTAAAGAGATATTTTGTTTTCCTGACAATACATCCCTAAGAGAAAAGAATCTTTTTTCTCCATTTCTTTGTACATAACATGATTGTAAATTAACATTCGTTTGAATACCCTGCATATACTCTAATATATCTCTAAGGGTTTCTCCTCTATCTATTTCATATATCCATGATTCTCTTCTCGTTCTTATTCCTGTAGTATCGGTTATTTGGGAGATAAAAAACTCTTTTAGTTCTACCATCCATGGAGGAATTACCCCTCCGGTTATATAAATATAATCTTTTGCCTTTGGTACATATATTATACTCCCTGGTGTTATACGGGGATTGCTTTTTACATCTCCATTTTTATAAAATTTTTTAAGATTTATCTCGGTTGTATCATTTTTATTTATTATTTTTACATGAAAGGATGCAAGATAAGAAAGACCAGCCATTGCCAAGACCTCCGAAACTCTCATCATACTCGTTCCCAAATACACTCCTGGTTTATTTACATTTCCAATAATATAGACCTTAGCAATGGAGGGTCTTAAAATTATTATTTTTACCTGTGGGTTCCCGAGATATTTCTTGGCTATTTTTTTAAGCTCTTTTTCCGCCTCTTCCACTGTGAGACCTGCTACATAGGCAGCATCCACTGGATTTAAATCAAGAAGTCTTATTCCTCCTAAGGTAAGTTCACCAGTTCTTACTTGATAACCTGTAGGGGTAAACAATAGGAGTTCTCCAGAAGGAGTGACCATGGTGGGATAACTATAGGATGTATAAGAATTTATTATAATTAACACACTGTCTCCTGGATTCATCACATATTCTTTTTTATCCACAGGTACCCCAAATGCCCTGGAACTGAATTCTATGAAAGATGCCTCATCGGGATTCAGAAGATAAAAAATTAAATTAAAGAAAAAAATATTCATCTA
>CAZUTC010000091.1:2496-6653 GCA_964623485.1 uncultured bacterium
ATTAAGTATATCCCCAAAATGGTTAAAGGTCAATATTTCTATCAAGGGTTCTATATTGGATTGCTTCTGCGATATGGTATGGTTTTATCTCTGGAGAGCCTTCCAAATCTGCTATTGTCCTTGATATTTTCAGAATCTTATCGTATGCCCGAGCAGAGAGTCCAAACTTTTCCATTGCAACCCGCAGTAAGTTTTCCGATTCATCATCTATTTGACAGAATACCTTTATTTCTTTTGTTTCCATCTGGGCATTGCAATAGATTTTTCTTTTTCCTTTTAGATTTTTAAATCTTTCTACCTGTATTTTTCTTGCCCTATCCACTCTTTCTCTTATCTTCTCCGAAGACTCCCCTTCCTTCTTAGATGCCAGTTCTTCGTATCGAAGGCTTGGGACATCTATATGAATATCTATTCTATCCAGCAACGGTCCAGAGATCTTTGATCGGTATCTCTGTATTGCCAACGGAGTGCAGGTGCAGGGATTATAGGGATCTGTGTAATGACCGCAGGGGCATGGGTTCATTGCTGCCACAAGCATAAACCTGGAGGGGTATGTAATGGTTGTTTTGGCTCTGCTTAAAACTACAAATCCATCTTCAAGGGGTTGTCTTAAGACCTCAAGCACATTTCTTCTAAACTCCGGAAGCTCGTCAAGGAATAAAACACCATTATGAGCAAGGGAAACCTCTCCTGGTTTTGGAATTTGTCCTCCTCCAGTTAGTCCTGCATCAGAGATTGTATGATGTGGAGCCCGGAATGGTCTTACGGCTACTATAGGGTTTTTGCTTCTCAATACTCCTGCAACACTGTGTATCCTTGTAGTTTCCAATGCCTCTTCGAGAGTCATCTTGGGAAGAATGGTTGGGAGTCTTCTTGCAAGCATTGTCTTTCCAGTCCCCGGAGGACCTATCATTAACATGTTATGACCTCCTGCAGCAGCGATTTCAAGGGCTCTCTTGGCATGCTCCTGTCCTTTAACATCTGAAAAATCTATACTCCATTTTGACTCTTTTTCAAAAAGTTTTTCTACATCCACCTGGGCAGGGGAAACCTCTGTTCTTCCCTCTAAGAAATCCACAACTTCCCGAAGAGTATTAAATCCATAAACAAATCCAGACCCTGCAATTGCCGCTTCATGAGAATTTTTAAAAGGAAGAATTAAAGACAACCCAAGTTTTTTTGCAAGATCGGACACAACCAGTGCTCCTTTTATTGGTCTTAAAGTTCCATCAAGAGCTAATTCTCCAAGAATGACGAATTTATCCAGTTTTCCGGCAGATACTTTGCCGGTAGCCACCAACATTCCTATTGCAATGGGAAGGTCATAAGAGGCTCCTTCCTTCTTGATGTCTGCAGGGGCGAGGTTTACCGTTATTTTTTGAGGAGGAAGAAGGTAACCCGAGTTTTTTAAGGCTGACTGAACCCTATCCTTTGACTCTTTTACTGCATTATCAGGTAATCCTACAGTGGTGAATGAAGGAAGCCCTCTTACCGCATCCACCTCCACCTCCACCAAGTAAGGTTCTATTCCTATTATACCTGCAGAAAGAATTTTAGAAAGCATTTAAAAATGCTCCTTCATAATGTTCTATCTCTTCTTTCTTCCTTCCTGAGTATCTTATGGTGATTACATCAAATCTTAAGAAGTTATATTCTGGAAGCTCTTTTTTTAAAAGATACTCCTTTGCCACAGCCGAGATTTTTCTCTGTTTATAAATATTCACAGATTCTTCAGGTAGATAGGGAGTTTTGAATTTTCTTGTTTTTACCTCAACAAACACAATTGTTTTATTTTTGTAAACTATTAGGTCTATTTCTCCATTTCTTGTCCTGAAATTTTTCTCAAGAAGTTTGTATCCCTTTCTCTTTAAAAAGCTTATGGCGGTTTCTTCTCCCATTTTCCCTATTAAATGTTTTATGTCCTGCATGAAAAGCTTTTCCTGTGAAAAAGAGTTTGACCATGCTTAAATATTGCAATTCTATGCTCTTTGGTGGGATATCCTTTGTTTCTATCAAATCCATAATTCCCTTCCACCATTGAAAGATATCGCATAAAACTATCTCTTGTAACTTTTGCAATTATAGATGCGGCAGCTATGGATATTGATTTTGACTCGCCTTTTACAATCGCCTTTTGGAGTATTTTCAGACCTGGAATTTCAAAACCATCTACAAGGATAATCTCTGGGTTAATTCTTAGTCCTTTTATTGCTCTTTTCATCGCAAGAAAAGATGCTTCTCTAATATTCAACCTGTCTATCTCTTGGTTAGATGCATAACCTACAGAGATATCAAGAGCCTCATTTATTATTTCTAAAAATGCCTTTCTTCGTTTTAAGGGAGAGAGTTTTTTGGAGTCATCTGTGCCGGTAGGATATTTGTTTCTTTTAAGAATTACTACTGCAGCCACTACGGGTCCTGCCAATGCCCCCCTTCCTGCTTCATCTACACCACCTATAAGCTTATACTTCCTCCACAGTCTTTTTTCTACCCAGTTTTTCACGCCTTGCTTCCTTTACCTTCATCCTTACTTTTTTTCTAAGATAAAAAAGTTTTGCTCTTCTTACCTTGCCTTTTCTTTTCACCTCTATTTTTGTAATCAATGGAGAATGGAGAGGGAATATTCTTTCCACCCCTATACCTTGAGATATCTTTCTTAATGTGAATGTTTGATTTACTCCACTTCCCTTCTTTTGGATACAAACTCCTTCAAAGCTTTGGGTTTTCTCTTTATCGCCTTCTTTTACTTTAAAGTAAACTTTTACTGTATCTCCGGGGGAAAACTGAGGAAGGTCTTTTCTTATATACTCCTTTTCTATACTTGCAACTTTATCCATTATAAACCTCCTTTATTATTTTTAAAACCGTATCATCAATTTTAAGGTTTGAAAGAAGGTATGGTTTTCTTAGGAGAGTCTCTCTTATGGACTCTTTTTTCTTCCATTCTTCTATCCTTCTATGATTTCCTGAAACAAGAACCTCTGGGACCTTCATTTTTCTGAACTCTCTTGGTCTTGTATAACAGGGAGGAGATAGAATTCCTGAGACAAAGGAGTCTTCACGAATAGAGTCATAATCTCCCACGACTCCTGGGATAAGTCTTATAATTCCTTCTACAATTATCAACCCTGCAAGTTCCCCACTGGAAAACACATAGTCTCCCAAGGAGATCTCATGGGATATAAGGCTCTTTATTCTTTCATCAATTCCTTTATATCTTCCACATATAAACACTAATACCTCTCCTTTTAAAAACTCTTCAAGAATTTTTTGATGAAGGGTCTCCCCCTTTGGGGAGGGAAGTATTACAAAAGAAGGAGGATTGTTCGAGAAAAACCTATCAAATGCTTTAAAAACAGGTTCGGGTTTCATCACCATTCCTGCCCCTCCTCCGTAAGGGTAGTCATCTATAGTTCCATAGGAATCCTCAGCAAATTCATGAAGGTTTATTACATTAAACTCTACTTTCCTTTTTTCTACTGCTTTCTTAAAAATCCCTATGCGAAGTATATCAAAGTATTCTGGAGCCCCGGTGAAAAAGAAAAATTTTTTCATAATGAGACGGGCAAGGGATATTCTTTTTATTCAATTATCTCCAGTTGAGCTCTTTTCCCTTTTCTCATTGCTGCTGCGGTAAGGATGGTTCTAATGGCTTTAGCCATTCTTCCCTCCTTACCGATAACTTTTCCTATATCTCCTTCTCCGACTCTTAGTTCGTAAATAACACTGCGTTCACCTGCTACCTCTTTTATTTCAACCTGATCAGGATTATCAACCAATGCCTTAATGATGTATTCAAGAAGTTCCTTCATCTTCTCCTCCTTTTAGTTTTTGATTTTTGTTTATTACTTTTAAAAGTGCTTTTACCCTATCCGTGGGCTGTGCACCTTTATCAAGCCAGTATTGAAGTCTGTCCTCCTTTATACTTATTTCACCTTCCTTTTTTGGATTATAATGTCCTATCACCTCCAGGTATTCACTATCCCTTGCCCGTCTCGAATCAGCTGCCACAATCCTAAAGAAGGGACTGCTCTTCTTTCCCATTCTTAGAAGTCTTATTCTTACCACATAAAAATGATAGTGAAATTTAGCAGGTTGTCAAGTTACTGTAGGGTTTCCTCAATCTATCGATTTGAAGGTGTTTTACCGGATAATAC
>CAZUTC010000092.1:0-6588 GCA_964623485.1 uncultured bacterium
TACATCCATACCTCCTTATTTTTTAAGAGGAGGCAGGAAATGTACCTCCCCCTCCATCCTCCATATTGACTCGGGCTTGAAAGCCCAGGTGATAATGAGAACTCCTGCCTCCTCTTTCTCATTGTATATTTATAATACAAAAACATGTAGGAGGGGGGATATAATTCTTAAATATTTGGGACCTTATGATAATGACTGGAAAACAGTGAATCTTGGGGATGGTGACACACCCAGCGTAGATACAAAGGAGAATCAGGTATGTATAACATGGAAGACAGGCGAAGGGATAAAGGTTCAGAGGGCGAATGTAAGTATTCAGGAGCTGGAATTGGTGGGGATAGAGAGGATATCCAACTCCCAGAGTGATAAACAGCCCGAGATGGTGGAGGAAAGGCTTGTGGTATGGCACTCTGAGGAAGATTTGGATATACATTACTCTGTGTATAAAAATGATGAGTGGTCTTCTCCGGGTACTGTTTTACCTTCTCCTGATGTCAGGTCAGTATTTGTACATGCAGGATATGTACCAAATCGGTACAATGCCTATCTTATATGGACCGAAGGAAATGAGCCTCCTTATGAGGTAAAGTTTCTTGACCCGGATACTTCAGGTGTAGATGTAAGGGTTATATATCCAAATGGAGGAGAGAGTTTTTGTGCTGGAGATGAGGAACCGATAATCTGGGAAATAGGAAGAGATAATCCCATTCAATCCCTTCTTTATTATTGTGATGACTATGGAAGCGAAGAACCTACATGGAAACCTATTACAACAGTTAATACCACTTCAAGAGGGATATATGAATATAAGTGGAAGGTTCCACCAGCGGGTAAGAGGGGAAATTTTCTGCCTACCGCATGTCATACCTGCAGGGTTAAGGTGGTTTCTCTCTTTGATGAGGGAAATGGGCAACAAGAAAGTGAAGACATCTCTGATAATAATTTTACAATTTGCAATATCTGCGCAGTAATCCCTAAGGATTATGAGGTTGAAGGTATAGCACCTCCTGGTTCGAAAAAGGAGATAGGATGGGAATGTTATGGAAGAAGTATTCAGGGCATTAACATCTATCTTTCGAGGGATGGAGGAGAGAGCTTTGACCTGGTGGAAGAAGGGGTTCCTCCTGGAGAGCTGGTAAAGAGGGATACATTTTTAATAGATGGTGAGGAAGTAGTGATGGAGAGATATTTGGGAAGTTATCTATGGAGTGTTCCAAATTCTCCCTCCAGTAAATGCAGACTGAAGATAGAAGCATACGATATACTTGATAATATAGGACAAGATATAACTAAAGAATCCTTTATTATTCCTTTACCAGGAGGATTTGAGTATTCTACTTTTTCAAACCAACAAAGCATTTCACGGTATCGGGATAGAATAAGTATAACTTATACAGGGGAATATCCTTCAGATGAAAACAAAACCATATTTTATGCGGAATCAGAGAAAGGATACGAATTTGATTTAGTAGATTCCTTAGGCTCTGGAATGCAGGCTTCCACTTGTGAGGGTGTGGTATGTTGGGTTTCAGAGGATAGAAAGAAGATATACTATACTTACAAAACAGATACTGGCTTTGTATTACCGGTGGTTTTAGATCATGCGTTTTTAGATGAAGAAAAGCATTTTTCAGCTGTAGGTATAGATGTTAAAAAATGATACAGTATATATTATATATGGGTGTAAGTATGAACCGTTTGCAGATGAGTTTTTCTTTGCCGATGAAAGAGAGGGTATATTCCCCCATGCTCTCTTACTTTCCGATAGTGGACTATACAAGATTTCCTTATATACTGCAAAAATAGATAGCATATGGTATGTTGCTACTGGAAAGAAAAAGTACTGGGGGATGGTACCTTCTTACTATATAGAAGCCGATAGTATCTCCACTCCTTATACTCTATATAGAGATGGATACATTGATTATGGAGGTGTAAAAATAGAGTATGGAGAAGACAGTCTTGTATATTATTTTAATGAGTTTATATCGGGAAGAAAATATAATATTGTGATAGAATTTTATTTGGAAGAGAACACAGGCAGTGAGGTTTTAATACATCGGAACTCTGCGGTAGATAGTTTCTATATATCTCCGGGAGTATTTTCATGGTATACAGCCTCTCTTGATGAACTTTCTTCTTTAAAATTAAAAATAGAAAAGTTATCAGGCGAGCTTATAGGAATATCCAGGATATTAATCATAAGAAAAGACCCTCAATCTTTTTTAGTTTCAGGAATTAAAGGGAGACTCAGAGAGTTTCCTTCTAAATTCCTGTTATACCAGAATTTGCCTAATCCTTTTATTCATCAAACACTTATCCAATATGTAGTGCCTAAAACCACATGGGTTTCTTTAAAGGTATATGATGTTTCTGGTAGGCTTGTCAGGACCCTTGTGAACAGAGTTTTAAGACCTGGAATATACAGGTTATACTGGAGGGGAGAGGATGATTCAGGGAGGAGGTGTGCTTCTGGGGTGTACTTTTTAAGGATGTCTACAAAGGATTATAAAAAGACAAGGAAGATGGTAATGCTTAAATAAGTTTAACATTTAGTTTGGTTTCTGCTGAGATATCTCCTGAATACAGGTATGCAGATTAATGATAATTAAGATTGATACACCCTCTTTTTCGCATAGTTGAGGATTTTTATTCTTAATTTTTTATCTGAAGGAAAAAGAATATGCACTCCTCTAAAATGATCCAAAAATCCTCTTTTTTTAAATGGACTCAATAAGATTCCATTTCTTAACTCTTCAACTCTCCTAAATTCATTCCACGGTCTTTTAAGAGTATAGTAAAACTTTTTTACGACAATATCTTTTTCATTAAACTCATACTCTATTGGGATAAAATAAGGATTCAAGGCTCCAAAGAGAATTAAAAGGCTTAAAAAAAGTAAAAAAGAGCCAAAGTATAAAAATATTAAGAAGGAAATTATTAAAAGAAAGATAATTACTAAAATTGTTTTCAAAGGGTGCTCTTTTGCAAGAAAAACTTTCCATTCTATCTTTGAACCCTCTTTTATTGAATTTTCTACAAGGGAGAACAAATGGGCCCGCCAGGACTTGAACCTGGAACCCGCTGATTATGAGTCAGCTGCTCTACCCAATTGAGCTACGGGCCCTTTTTTAATTCTAATCAGAAATTTTAAAATGTCAACTTTATCTCTAATTCCATAATATATAGAATAGGCATTTCCCCTTTTAATAAGTTAATAACCATTTTTTGTCTTGGAGTCGGCAAGAGAAGAAGTTCTTATTTTAATTTCTTACCGGTGGTTGTGGTGCTTAGGGTGCCATGTTTGATGCCTTTTGTGCTTAAC
Source organism: uncultured bacterium (assembly GCA_964623485.1). GTDB lineage: Bacteria > Hydrothermota > Tepidihabitantia > B3-TA06 > CAYQJV01 > CAZUTC01. The sequence continues at coordinate 3,326 of CAZUTC010000092.1, forward strand.
AGTCTATCTGCTATCTTTTTGATTTCCCATGCCTTGCCTTTTACTGCCAGGACCTCAAGACAGTTATGTTTATCTAAATGTATGTGCATGGTGGATATTATCTGCTTGTAATATTGATGTTGTAGTTCTGTTAATCTTTGTGGTAACTCTCTTACCTCGTGACTATACACAATGGTAATAGTGCCTATGGTTTCTTGGTTTGGGTGCTTCCATTCCTCTTTAACCAGGAGTTCTCTAATTAAGTGCCTTATTGCCTCAGACCTGTTAGGATATCCCATTTTGGTTATGAGTTTATCAAAACTCTCAAGCAATCCTTTTTCCATTGATATACCAAACCTTACCAATTTACTCATTTTATACTCCTTTTTTGGATTATAAAATATACCAAATTATAGATTCAAAACAGAGGAAAGTCAATTAAACGCTTAAAATTTTTTGGTTTATCTCCTTTTTTATGAATTTCTCTTTAAGGTCTTTGTTTTTAAATTTTGATATAATGGAGCGGAGGATTTTCTTTGCTTTGTTAAGATAGAGTTTTGCTCTCTTCTTATCTATATTTTCAAAGACCTTTCCCATTTTATAATACAGTACCGGAAGTCCGGCGATGTAATTTCTATGTTCTGTGATTTCCACTGCTTTTTTGTAATACTCTGCAGACTTATTCCACTTTTTGTTTTTGGCAAATATATCTCCCTTTAACTCATACACCCTATCAAGCATCCAATGCTGCGAGCTATTGCTGGCATACTTTTCAATTTCAGCAAGTAGAGGTATTGCCTTGGCTATTTCATTTTTATCAATCAGGGTACCGCAAAGACCCATCTTTGCAGAGTATTCTTTTACTTCGCTTCCCACCTCTCGGAATATTTTTATTGCCTTTTTAAAATGCTCTATTGCTTTAGAATAATTCTTTTTCAATCTCTCTATTTCCCCATATCCCTCATTTGCCCATCCTTCACCCAATCTATTATGAATCTCTTTGTTTATTCGCTGATATTCATCAAGGTAGGCTTTGGCTTTCTTAAGGTCATTCACATTTATGAACTCCTCTCCTAAGTTATAGGTTGATATTGCTTCTCCCAGGGGTTCTCCAATTTCTCTATCTATTTTTAATGATTTTTCAAGGCTTTCGATTGCCTTTTCAAACTCTCCCTGAGATGAATAATGCCCGCATAAATTGTTGTAAATTGATGCCATTCCTTTTAAGTACCCTACCTTTTGATACTCTTTCAGTGCCTTAAGATAGTAGTCGTAAGAAGTTTTTTCCTCTCCTTTTCCTTTGTATATTGATGCAAGCACATTATAAATTCTTCCCCGTCTTATTATTACCTCTTCATTTTCCTCTATGCTGTTTATTTCATCCAGTCCTTTCTTGGCGTATGTTATTGCTTCTTTGGTCTTGCCTATGAGATAGAGGACCCAGCTTATCTCACTGTATGCATTTGCCCTCTCAATGCATGGAGAGGTCCTGGAGAGTTTACCAAGCGCCTGGTTAAGATAATCAAGAGACTCCGGATACCTGCTTGTTCTTTGGTAAGCTATCCCTATTTGGATTAGAATATCAGCCTTTTCTCTACTTGTTTTACAATATTTAAGTGCTTCTTTGAACTTTTCCACTGCTTTTTCGGATTTACCGGTGGTTGTATACATCATTCCCAATTTTTTCAAAAGGTTTAACCTCTTTTTTCGCATTTTTTTCCCTCCATCAATTTTAATGCCTTTTCATAGTAGGTAATTGCAGTGGTAGATTGATCTATTCCTGCAAGTTTATCTCCAGCAAGTTCAAGATAATCTGCTGCCCTTCTGTAATCACCGCTTTCTGCATAATGATATGCAAGTTTTTCATAATGATTTTCAATCTCATAAGCATAAACCTCTCTCATTGCTTCTGCTATCTCCCGGTGTAATTCCATCTTACGTTTTTTTAAAATCCTTCTTTCCAGAACCTCTTTTACAAGGTCATGTTTGAATCTATACTCTATTTCTGATATCTGTTGGATAAACTCTGTATACTCAGCAAAGTTCAAGCATCTTTTAACCCTTTCAGAAGAGCCCACTATTCTTTCCAGTATTCGAGAGTCAAACTGTTCTCCTATGAGTGAGGCAATTTCAAGTATTTCTCTTGTATTTTTTTCCAATCTATCAATTCTTGCCATTATTACAGACTGGAGGGATACTGGAAACTCGGTAAGTCCTGCTTTTGTCATTTCTTCAATAAACAGGGGATTGCCCTTTGACTTTTCAATAATCTTTTGAGCAAGATTTTTTTCAATTTCAGGGGCTCTCTTTTTTATCAATTCAAAACTGTATTCTAAGGAGAGGGGCGTCAGCTCTATCTCAGTGAGTATGTCCTTATATTTATTTCTTAACTCTGAAAGAAACCTTCCAATCATTTTGTCCGTTTCCTTTCTTAGTTCAAATAAGAGCATAACTCTCATTCTTTCTATGTCCTTCAGCAGAAAACTTATAAAATCAACTGTTCCTGAATCTGCATCATGAAAATCCCGAATAAAGAAGAGTACCGGCTTTGTTTTGGAAAGCTCCTCAAAAATTTTACTTAAGGATAAAAATATCTTTAATTTTTTTGATTCTGGGGAAAGGTATCTTATCTTGGTCTGCATTTCCTTTGGAATCTCCTCTCCTTTAAAAAGTAGAATATATGGTAGCACATCTTTCCAATCTTTTTTAAGAATTTTTTTAATCTTTTCTGTATTTTCTCCAATTACAGCATGTAAAAAATCAATTATTGGGCTGAAGGTCTGAATATTATCAAATGCTCTTACCTCTCCGGTTATGGTAAGAACCTCTTTTTTTACCTTCTTGAAAAACTCCTCAACTAAGGTTGATTTACCTATGCCCGGTTCACCTATTATGGTAATAATTTGGGACCTACCTGAGATGAGATTTTTAAGAGCCAGACGCATTCTTGAGAGTTCCTGCTCTCTATCCACAAAAAACTTCTTTGGTATTGATTTCTCTTCCAAGAGTTCATAAACCTTAACAGGCTTTGTTTTCCCATAAAAAGTTATTTTTTCAACTTCTCTAAAATCAAACTCTTCAAAGGAAGCATTGTAAATCTCTTCGGATACATATATCTTATTTTTGGGTGTTTTATCCGTGAGCCTGGCTGCTACATTTACTGGATCCCCAATAACAGTGTACTCTTTTTTATAAGGAGAGCCTATCTCTCCGCAAAGTACCCTTCCTGCACTTATTCCAATATGCAGTCCTATATCAAGTTCTCTTTCCTTTGAAAACTTATC
>CAZUTC010000093.1:0-6534 GCA_964623485.1 uncultured bacterium
ATCATACATTCTTCCAATCTCTTTTTATCCCTTTTGGTAAGTGTATCAGTTTGTTTGACAAATATTGAGAATAGTGTAGAATTAAGAAAATTGAAATGAAAATTGCTTATGTATCTACTTATCTCCCAAAGCAGTGTGGTATAGCAACTTATACTGATTATTTAATTCAAGGTATAAGGAAGGTATCTCCTAACACAGAAATAAAAGTAATTGCTGAACAGGGCGCATCCTGGGTAAAGGAAAAACATCTACGCGTGATTCCTTGCTGGAGCAGAGAAGAAAATTATGTAGATGCAATAATTACTCAGGCAAAAGATGTAGATGTAGTACATGTCCAGCATGAGTACAGTATATACAAGTTTGATGATAGACTCCCCACAGTTCTTAAAAAGATAGACCCAAGGATTAAAAAAGTTATAACCATCCATTGTATCAGACCTGCTCAATTCTCTGAAAGGGGAAGTTTGGACGAGAACTTTGCAGCAAAGATAGCCCGACTTGCAGACGAGGTGGTGGTGCATCTTGAATCCCAAAAATCAATTTTAACACGCCTTGGAATATCTTTTGAAAAAATTCATGTGATCCCTCACGGAACAAAAATAGAGAACCAGGATAAAATAGCATCGCGGAAGAGATTAGGACTTCCCCTTAATTCAAGGATAATTCTCATGTTTGGATTTGTAAAGAGGCATAAATGTTTACATATATCTTTGGAGGCCTTGGCAGAGGTGAGAGAAAGATTTAAAGATGTCTGCCTCTTTATAGCAGGAGGGCTTGCTCCCCAGGCATCCGTAGAGGATAAACAGTATGCAGAATTTATAAGCAGGAAAATAGAAGAACTGAATTTAAGCAAGAATGTTATTTATCCCAAAAAGTTTTTCCCAAATGAGGATGTTCCCTATTTATTTGGAGCATGTGATATTATTTTGTTTCCCTATTATGAGGAAGACCGATCTGCTTCTGGCTCTTTGCATTTGGCGCTGGGACAAAAGAAACCTGTTATAGCATCCCGGATCCCAAAATTTGAAGAGTTAAAAGAAATTTGTGATGAATTATTGATATTACCTTATAACTCCTCTGGAATTGCCAATACAATCATTCGTCTTTTTGAAGACCAAAAATTTAAAGAATATGTGGAAAATAAAATCCATGAGTTTAGAAGAAAAACATCTTGGGAAGTTACTGCTGAAAAACACTTAAGGCTATACCAACTTTAATATGTTTATCAAATCCTCTAACTTTTTTATCTTGAAGTCATAGCCATTACAGCCATCTTTTTCTTGCTGAGTATACCACCCGGTTAAAAATCCTGCATTTTTCGCACCTTCTACATCCAGGTCACATCTGTCCCCTACATGGATTATCTCTTGAGGTTTTATCCCGGAAAGTTCAACAAGTTTTGAAAAAATAAAAGGATGAGGCTTCCGATATGTAACCTCATCTGAAAAAATCAAAAAATCAAAGTATTGGATAACGCCTTTATTTTCAAGAATTTTTTTGAGTACATAACCATGGGAGGTGTTGCTTAATATGGCTATTTTTTTATTGTTTTGTTTCAACCTATCAAGGGTTTTGACTGCGGTCTCTTCAAGTTTTAATGGCGCATTCTCAACTATCCCATCATAGATTTTTTTAAACTCCCCGTGTACCCGGGGATTATCAATTGCCAAAACTATTCTTTTGGAGACTTCCTCAGATGAAATTTCCTTCATTTTTTCTTCCCTTTCTTTCTCTGTCTGTTTTTCTATTCTTTCAATCACTTGGTATGCGATTTCTCTCCCAACTCCAGTAAGTTTACTTAATGCTTTTGCTTTTTTCATGATTGTATGAAGAGGATCCTTATTAAAAATAAGAGTATTCCAGAAATCAAATGAAACAAGTTTTATATCTTTTAAGTTATACTGTTTCTTTTTCTTCAATTTTGAGATACTCCTCTTCCCATATCCTTTCTGTGAGTTTTTCGAGTTTCTTATCGAACTCCACCATACTTTTATAATACTTCTCATCCTTTATTGCTTTTTTTGCCGCTTCATCTTCGGGTTTTACCTTTACATCATCTGCAATTCTTTTAAAGATTTCATAATGGTCTCTTATTGAACATGGCATCAAGAGGTTTCCGGTTTCAACTCCTTTTCTTCTTAATGCATACTTAAACTGCCAATTTCTCCCTTTCTTGAAAAAATCAGACATTATTGCATCATTTAAATTCTTCCCCTTTCTAAAGAGCTCCTTTACATTATCTTTATAATAGGGTACGAACACGCAGGGCATTATATTTCCATGCCAGTCTATATAGAAGTAACCACCTGGTCTTGCAAAAGCAATACAACCATTGGCAAGGGTTCCACTGTTCCAGAAATCTGCTACAAAATACCTCTTTTTTAAAAGTATCTCCTTCCATTTCCAAAATAGTTTGACCCTTTGTTGTGGAGTGGGCATGAGGGAAAGGTCATAATCTCTTCCTATGGGCATATAGTGAAATATCCACATATAACTACATCCCTGTTCCTCAAAGTAAAAATCGTAAAACTTCTCTTTCATTAACACTGGGGAATTCTTCCTTGTTGCTGTCACAGATGCCCCAAATGGAACCCCAGCATTTCTTAAATTCTCAAAGGCTTCAAGTATCTTTTTAAAAACCCCTCTCCCTCTCCTCTCTTCAGTTTCTTTCCTGAACCCTTCAACGGATACAGCAGGAGTAACATTCCCAAGTTGAGCCATTTTTTCTGCTGCTTTTCTGTCTATTAGGGTTCCATTGGTATACATCAGAAAAAACATATCAGGATGTCTCTCAAAAAGAGAGAATATATCCTTTCCTTGGCTTTTATAAACAAGAGGTTCACCCCCTGATATCACCATAAACCTGGACCCCCACAGGTCATGAGCTTGTTTTACGATTTCATCCACAATATCAAATTCTAATGTATCCTTTGCAGTTGCAGAGGAAGAGGCATAACATCCAGGACACCTAAGGTTACATCTCTTAGTAGGACTTATTGTAATAAAGGCAGGAGGACCATACCCATACTTTTCTTCAAATCTTATTTCAGCCTCCCTACCCCCTTTTAAAAATGCTCCTTTCACAAGTGTATTTATTATTTTAAAGGATACCTCATTTGAAATATATCCCTTTTCAATATTTCTTATGATGGAGTATAAAAGAGCAGAAAGTGCTATATACTTATCCTCCTGAACCTTTTTAGGTCTCCCCTCAGGATTTTTTATTACAAGGTCTTCATAAAGCCATGAATCAAACCTCTTTAATGCAATATTTCTCACAACTCTGTTTCTTAAAATTGTGTGCAGAAGTGTAGAAACAAATGCTCTTTTAAACTCCATACTTCACCTCCTTGACTTTTTGAATTTTTTAAATATATTTAAATATATTTAATTATAACCGACTATTTGGTCGGTGTCAAGTTGTGGTAATGATTATGCGAAAGATAAATAAAGATGCAAAAAAAGAGATAATTCTAAGAAAGGCAACCCAGGTATTTGTCCGGTACGGATACAAGGGAGCAAGTATGGAGGAGATTGCAAAAAAGGTGAAGATAGGAAAATCTACAATTTATGAGTATTTTAAAGACAAAAAAGAGCTTCTTATTTATACCTTAAAAAATATTGAAAGGGAGGCATATATAAGTATCCGAAAAAGATTAAGGAGAGCACAAAACCCTAAGGAGAAATTTGAAATGCTTTTGCTTCCTTGTAGAAAGAGAGGAAATGGATGGGAAAAACTTTTAAAAATTATCACAAAGCTTTCCGTGGAAAAACCAGAAAAGGAAATCAAACAGTTTTTGCACCGAGTATATGAAAGGTGGATAAATCTTATAGAGACTATTTATTCTGAAGCAGTTAAAAACGGTATACTTATAAGTGTGGATAAAAGAAACCTTTCTCTTGCCTTTGCAGGGTTATCCCAAGGATTTATAACGGATATTTCTTCTGCAAGAAACAAAGAAAAGATATTTAATAAATGGAAAAACGCCCTTTCTACATTGCTTTATGCCTTAAGAAAGAAAAACCCAGGGATTAGTAATTAGATTTTATTCCTTTAAATCCTTTATTAATCTTGAGAGATGTAAAAATAGTCCTTCAATCCACAGGATACATTTTCCATCTTTTAAATAAAGCACAGAAGGTACCTCCTTTATTTTCCACTTTCTTTTTATATCCTCTGAAATACAAAATATATTCCCTTTATGAATTCCCAGTTCTTTTAAGAACTCTTTTGCTATTTCTTTCTCCTGAGTTAACGCAAATAAATACACCTTTCCAGAAAAACTATTTATAGTTTCTACTGCATTGTATAGCGTAGATTTGGATGCCTCAGACTCGGTATCAAATACAATTATCAAAACATCTCCTTTTTTAAGTTCTTTATTCTCTATTCCAATATCCTTAACATCCAATCCTTTATACTTTCTTACGATCAAGTCACCTGGTCTTACTTTCTCTGGAATTCCTATCTTAATTACCACCTTTTCTGTATCTTCGGTAGGAAGAACCTTTTTTATTCTTACATAAGTATCTCCATAACCATTTCTCCATCCAGTGATCACATATATAGGCTCTTCATTCAGGGGAATTATTATATATCCCTGAGATGTATCTATTGGGAGATCAAGCCTTCGGGGATACTCTTCAAATTGGGTGATGCTGTAGTCATAGTAATACCTTTGTTTGGAAGTAACATCTACCTCATTATCCTTAAACTTCAATGCTACCCATGCCTTTTTTGCCTTTTCCTTTTCCTCTTTAAATCTTATTTCCTTCCACTTCTCATCCCAGTATTCTACCGCATCATAGCTCCATTTTTTTATCCGTGCAGGAATTCCTATACTTCTTAGAATTCCCGTGATAAGAATGTATCTTTCCGTATCAGTTGCTCGTTTTGCTCTATATACATCTAAGGGACTCATCATGGGTCCAAAATAACCTTTTTCTTCTACCTTTTCTATATTATCTTTAACCCATCTAAAGACCTCCTCGACGGTCTCTTTTACACTTTCTTTTTTGAATTTTAGAAACTCAGGTTGAATAATCCTCCTCCATTTTCCAATCTGTTCAAATAAGATTCTATCTGAAAAAATATACTCTTTTAAAGAATCAGGGAGCTCTTTCGAGACGAGTTCTTGAGATTTCAGAACTGCTCTCAGTTCTTCTTCCAACTTTATGGTATCCAGGCTTACAATATCCTTAGGAGGAAGGAAGTCAAAATAATCGATAAAAATTTTTTTGAGGGTATCTGAAAGGCTTTTATAAAACTCCAGCAGTTCCATTGCACCTTTCTTTGCATGATAGAAGATATTTACCAATTTTCTGTCTTTTTCTGATAACACTGGGATCACAGCACTATCCACCATTTTTATCTGCGAAAAATGCAGTCTCTGAAGCAATTTGAGAGAATCCATATTTGGTTTATATTTTGGTTTTTTTCTTTCCTCCTCTATTCTTTTTGTGTATAGCCAGAAGGAGGTATCAGGAATTTCTGTTTTAGAAATCTCTATCACTATAGTATCTTTATGCTTAGAAGGTGGAGCCCATATTTTGTATCCTATGAGAGAGTCTTTGGATGCATATATAAAGAGCTGAGTTCTACCTACTATAAATTTAACATAACCATCTTTATCTGTTTTCTTGAAACCCACCGGGGGAAGAGACGAGTAGTTATATACACATATGGAAACAGAAACACTTTCCTTAGGAATACCTTTCTCTCTTACCTGAATAAAAAGTTCTATAACATCTGTATAGTTTTGGGTGACATTTATTATAGTAAACCCCTTTTTCCTTTTATAAATGGATTCCTTGATATCTTCTATTTCTCCGTAGACTACTCCTTTTACAATTGCTGCCCTTTTTGATGGAATAGCAAACCAAGCATTATTTAAGTCTGTGGGTTCGCCTCCACCGATGGAATACCATTTTCCATCCACCCATACTTCAACCCATGCATGGTTACTGTTTGTAAAGGGCCACCAGGGAGTGTATACATCTCGGGCAGGGATTCCAACGGTTCTTAAAGCCTTTATGCATAGGATTGCCATTTCCTCACATCTTCCAAATCCCCTTTTTATGGTGGTAAGAGCATTCTGATCCCATCTTACAGTGGGACGATATCTCATCTTTGTGAATACCCATTCATTTATTCTCAAAACAGCTTCGCGCATATCTTTTGTATCTTTTATTAATTCATACAGGGTATCAGCATATATAGTTGTAAAATTCTCCAAGGGTTCCTGACTTACTCGGTAAGGAAGAACATAATAATAAAATAAAAAATCGTCTATCTTTTCTCTCCAGGGTACCCTTTTTAAATTTTTATTCAATGCGGTAAAGTAAGAAATAAACTGTTCTGCTTTAAGATTCACAAGATCCACATCAGGCATTGAAGATAAAAGAAACTCTGCCCAATCCTTATATCCTTTTTCTTCAGCTTTCCTTAGAAACAGCTCCACCTCTTTTCTATTTTCTTGGGCTCTTTGAAGAATTTCCTCTTTATTAAAACCAAAAACTAAAAAGGTTAAAAAT
>CAZUTC010000094.1:0-6403 GCA_964623485.1 uncultured bacterium
TCTTTTAACGGTAGAAAAAAATCTGGATTGCAATGCAAAATCCAGATTTTTTTCTACCGTTAAAAGAAGTGACCCTATCCATCCTCCATAACTTGCTCCCATTATTCCTATCTCCTTTACCCCGGAGTTTTTAAAAAAGTTAACAAGAATCCTTAATTCTAAAACAGCCTGTAGAACTCCTTCCAGGGTTCTTATGGTATCCCATGTCACTGCAAGCTCTCCTGAATATCTGTTCCTTGGAGTTCTTCTACTGTGATAGGGAGGTTCATAAGTAAGGAGGTTTACTTTACCCGCTGTAAGATACCTATGTATAAAATCCATCCCCTTATTTACCTTAAAACACCATCCGGGGAGAAATACCAATAAGGGATTTTCAAATCTGGTTAAAAGATAGAGAGACCCGAATGCTGTGTTGTTTTCTTTATAATCTGTTGACACCGGAGATTCAAAAGATATATCAAACAGATTCTTCTTCACTTTTTTTATCTTTATGTTGGTTTTCTCTGGAATCTCAAATATCTTTCTTGATAGAGGAATTTTTATCCTTCTTGGTGTATCCTTAGCCCATCTTTTACTGAACTCATCCGTTATTTTTTTAAAAATCCTTCTATCATACCATTTGAATATCTCTCCTATCATTTTATAAAGCGAATCCGGATGTAGAAAAGCCCTCCAGCCATTGCTAAGAGGAAGAATCCAGTAAGGGTTATTACAAATTCATAGGAAAAGAGATCAGAAAGAATTCCTGCCCCAATTGCAGTGGGTAAAAAAGTTGTATTTACAACAAACTCCTTTACCCCAAATATTCTTCCCCTTGTTCCTTCATCCACTTCTTCCTGTAAAATTGTGTCCTGAAATATCCCTATGAAGGAAAAAAGTATTCCGGAGATAAGAGAGAGAGAGTATATAAATAAGACGGTTATGAAGTATCTTCCAAAAAGAAAAAAAAGAGAATAAACAAAAACTGAAAATATTATCCATAGAAACTTGTCTGCTTTTTTCCCTATGGTTCCGGTTAGAAAGGCTCCCAGAATCATGCCAATTCCTATTATTCCTCCTGTGATTCCCACTCCTGGAGTTCCCAAACCAAGAACCTGTTGAACTATATAAATGAGTGCTGTATAGGCAATGGCTGTGGTAAAAGGAACCATCACCAAGGATATTATTACAAAGAGTATCTTTTTATCCCTTAAGAGCAGGATAAAAACATCCTTTAGATCTTGGATAAACTGGCGTAGAGCCTTTTTCAATCTCTCCCCTATACCAAATTCAATCCTTTTCTGGGGTTCGAAAAGTTTTGTTTTTCCCATCCATATTACAAAGCTACCTGCAATAAAATGGGTTGCTGCATCCAGAAAGAACCCGAGTCTCCACCCTAGCCATTTTATTAAAAATCCTCCCAAAACCATACCCCCAAATGTTGCAACCCGGGCAAATAGTAAAAGTATTGAGTTTGCGGGAACCAAGCTATCCTTTTCCACAAGGGAAGGAATAACTGCAAGTTTTGCAGTATTATTGAATATATCAAGGGAAAAGAATATAACCACTGTTATCCATACCGGAATCATGCTTTTTGTAAGCATAATAAAAAATGGTGTGATGAATATGAAGAATGCCTGAATATAATGAGCCCTTATCATGATGTTCTTTTTGTTCCAGTGATCCACAAGAACCCCTGCAAATGGAGAAAGAATTATCACAGGGATAGTAAATGTCATGGAGAACTCTGAAAAAGCGGTAACCCTTCCTGGAGAAAGAATATGTATCAAGGATATTATAACCATATGGGTAAGTCTATCACCAAATTGAGACATGGCATTGGAAAGCGTTAAAAAGAGAAACCCTCTTTTTTTAAGAAGAAAAAACATCTTACTTCTTCATCTTCTTCCCCTTGGACTTTGCCTTTCTTAAATCAAAAAATAAAAATACGGCTCCAAGAATTAAAAGAATCCATCCAATATTTATTCCAGTTCCTCTAATTACAAGTGGAGGGTATCCTTTTACCAATTGAATTACAATAAGCACTGCACCTGCAAGAAGAATTATTATTGAAAATATCATAATAACCTCCTTTTTATTTTTAAAATGATAAATAAAATATACAAACAAGTCAAATAGATAAAAGTATCTTAAGTTTGACTTTATCCTAAAGTGCATATATTTTAATAATGCATCCACAGGACTATTACCCATAACCGCATATGAAAGAAAAAGGGAAATCCTATTGCAGGAATTAAAGCCTGTATTAGAGGAGTTACGCAAAAATATATCAAAAATTTACTGTAAAATGGCTTTTAGGACCCCAAGGAATAGGCTTTCTATATGTACCAAAAGAAACCTCTAAAAAATAAAAAAAGAGGCAAAGGATGATATCTCTTGACTGGAAAAACCTTTACTCTTTTGAACACCTTCCACCTTTAAGGAAGGGAATTCAATTAATAGAGGAAGACATATAACACCCTGGGAGTATATGGATTTTCTGAAAGCATAAAGATTTTTAAGGGTTTTACAAAAATTCCTCAGGCATTAAACCATTCTGGCTATTTCCTCTATATCGTATAAAAGAAATCCCATGGGCGCATCCTTTTTAACAACCATTATTATGTAAGCATTTTCTGCCTCATATAAAAGAAAATACCTATCATCAGTTCTTGCAATAAAAAGATTTCCTTTTCCAAATCCAAGATTTGAAAGCATCTCATTTAGGGGTTCGGAAAAAAGCACAGCCTTTGCGGCAAACTCCTCATCATTTTCAAAGGATGGACTTGATGCAATCATAAGCCCATCCTTTGAAATAACCATTATTCTTTCTATTTCTGAATATTCTTCGATCATCTCTTTTATTTTGCTTTCCAAATTCTCTATCTTCTGTTCCATTCTTTTCCTCCTTCTTTTATTTTTTGATTTTACAGGTTTATTCTTTTTTGTCAAACTAAATTATTAAAATAGTATGCTAAGAAATAAAAACTTCGAAGGAATAAAATAAAATTTACCTCTTTTTTGATATTTTCTTAACTTCCCTGATAAATGTAAAATTCTGGCAACTTCTTGACTTTTTTTAAATTAAAAATAAAATTAAAGAGGGCGGTTAGCTCAGTTGGTTAGAGCGCAGGTCTCACATACCTGAGGTCGGAGGTTCAAATCCTCCACCGCCCATTCTCCATCACTCAAATTTGGAAAGGTCTATTATCTTTGGTTTCTCATTAATAAGAGAAACTGCACCGGTACCCCATCCAATAAGTTCCCCTTTTTCATACAGAGTTCTAAACTTTACTATCCTGAACACAGGTACCTCGTTGCTCAACCACAATTCAACTCTTGAGCCTTTGGGGTCTGTGGTGCTTACATACCAACATTCAAACTCACCTGCAGGGGTCCTCACCCTTACTCTTTTTTTCTTTGCTTTATCCACAATCTCCTTTTTAACAAGAAAGGGTCTGTTCTCTCCTGGAGGCTCACCCTCAGGGTCATTTATGAGCTCTACTGCCTGCTGTTGGTTCACCTTTATTATCATCCTTTTTGCTTTGCCCCTGAATCCATAAGGCACAAGCATCTTATAGATGAATCTTGAAGTGTCCTTTACGCCCACCATTTCAAACCAGTACATATTCTTTTCCTTTTGGAGAACCACATATCTCAATGTGTACTCTCCCATAGTACTGGAGTTTACCTTATATTCACACCATTCCCCCTTTTCCCAGGATGGCTCGGTAAAAGAAACCTTCTTACGAGCTAAAATACTCAAGACAATTAATCCTATAGAAAGGATTATTATGTACATTAAAATTCTCACGATATTTGACTTTATAAGAAACTTTATATACTTTTTCATATTTTCCTCCTTTCTTAATATGATAAAAGTAAAAAAATAAAAGTCAATTTTACACTTTTATTTTTTTACTGCCTTCTAAAAAATCCTCAGGGAATATTCTATTCCCGGTGATGCTTCTTGTTATGTTAGTTATTAAAGGGACTGTAATACTTCTTTTGTAACTTTCTTTTATCTTGGGGTAAAATTTTGGGGCAAACCAGATTAAAAAAACACAGAATATAAATCCCAAGGCTAAACCTGCGATACCTCCTAAGATTCGGTTAAGCCAACCAAGAAGTATTAAATCAAGCGCCTTAGAAAAAAGCCATGAAAGAATTATAAAAATCAAAATCATGCCTGCGAAAAGTAAGAGAAATCCAGCCACTGTTTTAATAAAAGGAGGAAGAAACCCAAAAAAGACGGTCCCCACTTTCTCTGAATAGAGCCAGGCAATCACCACTGCTGCAAAAAAACCTGCTAAACCAAATACAATTTTAACCATACCCTTTTTTATCCCGGTTACAAATAGAGTAAGGACCAACAAGATAATAAAAATATCAATTATTATGTTCATTCTTTAAAAGTATTCTTTTTAACTCTTCAAGTTCTGAGATAAGCCATCTCTTCATTTTTTCAATATCATCTAATACAATCTTCTCTTTTGTCTTCTGCATTCTCTCTTCCAGTTTTTTCTTTGCCCCTTTTATTGAGTATCTTTCCACATGTAAAAGTCTTATAATCTCTTTTATAAGATTTATATCATCCTCGGAATAGATTCTTCTTCCTGCTGTATTCTTTTTAGGGCGAAGGAGTTTAAACTCTTTTTCCCAGTATCTTAAAACATGGGGTTTAACCCCTGTAATTCTTGCAGCCTCTTTTATGGTGTAGTATTTTACCATATCTCATCCTTTAAAGGTCTGGAAAGGAGTCTTTTCATCTCATCTTTGGGATGAGATCCTTCGTATATTATTCTGTAAACAGATTCGGTTATGGGGATCTCCACCCCATTATTTTTTGCCAGTTCAACAGCGGCCTTGGATGTCCTCACCCCCTCTGCAATCATTCGCATTCCCTTTAAAATTTCATCTATTTTCTTACCTTTCCCAAGCCAGTAACCCACATAACGGTTTCTTGAATTCTCACTGAAAGATGTGGTTATCATATCCCCCATCCCAGAGAGACCTGCAAATGTTTCCTTCTTGGCTCCCATTGCTACCCCAAGTCTTGTAATCTCCACCATTCCTCTGGTAAGAATGGCTCCCTTTGTATTTGTTAAAAAGCCAAGTCCATCCGATATTCCTGCAGCAATTGCTATTATATTCTTGAGAGCTCCTCCGAGTTCTACTCCTATTACATCATCCGAGGTATATATTCTGAAATATGGTGCAGAAAATATATGCTGAACTTCCACTGCTATCTCTTTTATTTCTGAAGCACACACTACGCTCGTGGGCATTTTTCTTACCACCTCCCTTGCAATGCTTGGTCCAGATATTACTGCTATTGGCACATCAAAAAACTCCTTCCATATTTCTGACATTCTTTTTTTTGTTTCCACCTCGATTCCCTTTATAACGCTCACGCATAACCTTTTTGGCTTATAGGATGAGGGGAGATTTGATATCACACTTCTTAATGCATGGGAGGGAACCGCAAGAACAATAATATCTGCCTCTTCTATTACTTTCTCCATATCATTTGAATATACTATCCCCTCTGGAATTTTTATTCCAGGCAAAAACTCCTCTATCTCTCTTATTTTATTTACTCTCTCCACCCTTTCCTTATCAATTTCCCAGATGTAGACATCATTATTTTTCTCATAAAGCATTATACCAAGTGCGGTACCCCAACTTCCTCCTCCAAGAAATCCAATCTTCATTTTTTTAACTTATATCTCTTCTCTTCACCTTTGGCAATTCTTTTAATATTATCTCTATGGGTCCATATAATAAAGATGGCAATAAAGATTGTTCCATAAAGAACAGATGGTTCTCTATATCCAAGAAGATAGGAAAAAACAGGAAGAGAAACTGCGGTTCCCATGGATGACACAGCCACTATCCTTATAAACAAAAAGAGTATCACCCATACTCCTAAGGAAAGCCAGGTTGCCTTGGGAACCAGCACCAAAAATACTCCAATACTGGTTGCCATCCCTTTTCCTCCACGGAACCCAAGCCAAGGCGTAAAGACATGTCCAAGTATTGCACCCAATCCTACCACTCCGGGTAAAGGTGAGAACAGTGCTCCCAAAAAAGCTGGAAGAGCCCCTTTAATAAAATCAAGGATAAAAACAATGGCTCCTATTTTCTTCCCTAAGTATCTTGAGACATTGGTAGCTCCAATATTCCCGCTTCCTAATTTTCTTATCTCTATTCCCTTAGATTTTGCAAATATATATCCAAATGGAATGGAGCCTGCTAAAAAAGCAACAATAAAAAGTAAAACTGTAATCATTTTTTCATTATAATCTTTTTTCCCTTATTTGTCAACTAAATGTATTATTTGGGCTAAGAAAAAGAGATGATATTCTATGGAAAGGGTAACTAACCCCAATCCATCACATTACTTTTTCACGAGGTTTTATTC
>CAZUTC010000095.1:0-6162 GCA_964623485.1 uncultured bacterium
GCAGAGAGAATCCAGCCCCCATAAACCATGTGAGCATAGAAAACCTTTTATCCATGGCCTCAAATCTCTTATCTACCCCCTCAAACCTTGCATTCATTTCTCTCTGGAGCGCTTCAAATCTTTTATCCACAGCCTCAAATCTTGCGTTCATCTCTCTCTGGAGTGCTTCAAACCTTTTATCCATCTCCCTTTGTAATGCCTCAAACCTTTTATCCATCATTTCTATAAGAAGTTTTATATCATCTTTTGTGGCTACTTCTATTGGATATGAAAGTAATATTTCTTTCAGGATACCTGGCTCATCTTTCAGGGTTTCTTTTAGAAGTTTTTTGAATGTTTTTTTGGTAATAGTAACAGGCATAAAAAATTATAGGATGATTATTTTTAAAGTCAAGTTTAAAAATCTGCAGATAAGGAGAATTTCCCTTTCTGAGATGAGGTATCTTCTGATTGGGCAAGAAAGAGACTTCTTTTTTACTCTCATAGACCGGGAGTTTGTTACTTCCTCCATGAAGTAATTAAATTATATTTGTGTTATTTCATCTAATATAATAAAAGGCAAGGGCTTTTGGGATCCTTTTGCCACAAGTGCCAAAAAGAAAGAGGAAGAAAGTTGGCATTCTATTATGCAAGGAACGATAGACTCTCTCCCTTACAATACTTTTTGAACGGAATGGGTAAGGAATAACCCCTCACGACCAAAATGTTAGGGAATTCTGCACTCTATTGATTTTTGAGATAAAAAGAGTATAATTTTCTAAAAAGGAGGAGCTAATGAAAAAGGACTTGGTCTCTATCGCAGACCTCGATAGAGAAGAGATAGAGGAACTTTTTAAAATTGCTGTAAGGTTAAAAAAAGAGGAGGATAACTCCTTATACAAAAAAACTCTTGCTCTTGTTTTTGAAAAGCCTTCTTTAAGAACCAGGGTTACATTCAGTGTGGCAATGTTTCAATTAGGAGGAAATGTCGTGTACCTTGCAAGAGAGGATATAAAAATAGGGGAAAGGGAATCTATAAAAGATGTGGCAAGAAATCTCTCGAGATGGGTGGATGTTGTTGCTGCAAGAACCTATAAACACGAGACCATTGAGGAACTTGCTAAGTATGCAAAGATTCCTGTGATAAATGCTCTTTCTGATAAAGAACATCCATGCCAGACTCTTGGAGATTTTCTCACGATAAAGGAAAAGTTTGGTAAAACTCAGGTAAAACTGGCTTACATAGGGGATGGGAATAATGTATGCCACTCCCTTTTATTAAGCGCAGCTTTACTGGATACAGAAATATGGGTTGCTTCTCCAAAGGGTTACGAACCTGAGGAATTTTATGTAAATAAAGCGATAGAATTTGCAAAAAGTGGTAAAGCAAAAATAGTAATCACAAATGACCCAAAAGAGGCGGTAAGAGATGCAGAGGTTATTTACACCGATGTCTGGGCATCGATGGGACAGGAACATGAGAGAGAAAAAAGGAAAAAGGTGTTTTCCCCCTATCAAGTTAACAAAGAGTTACTGAAGTATGCCTCTCCTAATTATACGGTAATGCATTGTCTTCCTGCACATAGGGGGGAGGAGATAACAGATGAGGTCCTGGATGACGAGGTTCACTCTGTGGTTCTTGACCAGGCAGAAAATAGGCTCCATATTGAAAAGGCAATACTATTAAAGCTTATAAAAAGAAAGAATGGTTAAGATAGAAAGAATAAAAGATAAACCTATTTTAACTCCTAAAGAAGTAAAAGGATATGGAGCAATCTTCAATGCAGGATGCATTTTAATAGATGGTGTGTTTTATCTTTTTGCAAGAGGAGTAAAAGAGGGATATCGAAAGAGAAAACCCAGAGGTTATGAAAATTATTATTCAGATATTCTTTTATTTAAAAGTGAAGATGGAATAAATTATAGGTTTTTGAAGGTTTTAATAGAGGGAGGACCAAAAACAGAACATCCCTATGGAGTGGAAGACCCAAGAATTCAAAAGATTCATGATAAATATATTCTTACTTATTCCGACCTTGTGAAACCTGCCTTCTCTCCAGAAAACAGCAGGGTAGGTTGTGCATTGCTCGATTTCAAAAAAAAGGATTTTGAAGTTTTAAAAAAGTATAGAGTAGGACCCGATGAGGACGATAAAAATGCTGTTATTGCAGAAATATCATCAAAAAAGATAGCCTTCATTCATAGATTGATGCCCGACATTCATGTGGCATTTTTTGAAAGCGTGGAAGAGCTCATCTCTCCTTCCCCTGGTTTTTGGGAGGATTACATTCAAAAAGGAGGAGAGATACTTATAAAAGCAGAAAGAAATGAGAAGATAGGAGCAGGAGCTCCTCCAATAAGAACAGAGCAGGGATTTTTGTTTTTCTATCATTCAAAGGATATAAAGAAAAATAGATATGTAGTAAAAGTTGCACTCCTTCACAAAGAGAATCTTTCTCCTTTAAAAATTCTTCCATATCCTTTGCTCGAGCCCGAAAAGGATTATGAAAGAAGTGGGGATGTAGAAAATGTGGTGTTCATTCAAGGGGCTGTGGAGTATGGTGAGAAAATATACATTACCTATGGAGCAGCAGATAAAGTTGTAGGGGCAGGTTTCATAGATAGAAAAAAACTCCTTCAGGAGCTCACTGGTTAGCCTTTTCCTCCTTCTCTATATCCTCTAAAATATCTACAAGTAAGGAGCTTACAGGTTCATCGATAGTTTTTTTAGAGCTTTCCTCCTTTTTTATATCCACTTCCTCTGAACCAAGCGTAATTATCTCTTTTAACGCTTTCCTTCCTTCAACTCCCCCTATTTCAGCATGAAGTATTTTCCCATTTTCCATATAAATTCTTCCTCTTTTATCCGTTCTTTTTACCTCTATGCATACCTTTCTTTTCTCCACTTCATAAAGTTGTAGAATATCCACAATATTGGAGAGTTTCAACTCTTTCCCTTTTTTTTCTAAAAAGTTTTCCATTATTTGGATTAATTGCTTTATCTCAAATGGTTTTTTTAAAAATCCCACTAAACTGTATTTTTCAAGTTCTTCTGATGTTACATGATCCATCCCGGTTATCATTATTATTCCTGCATCTGGATAAAGTTTTTTTATGATTCCTGCAAGAATTACTCCGCTTTTCCAAGGAAGGTTAATGTCCACTATGGCAATTCTTGGCTTATTTTGAGAAAGCCAAGCCTCTGCCTGCTCTGCAGAAACAACATGCTCCACCATAACATTCTTAAAATACTCCTCTATTCTGATCTTAAGCAATGTCCCCAAAGATCTGTCATCTTCAACCACCAAGATTTTCATTAAAACAATTTTATCCAAAAACATCTAAAAATCAAATCTTTAATTTCCAAAAAAAAGAAAAAAATTCTAATTTTTATTTTCTTATATTCCAATTTTTGTAAAGTTAAATTCTATCTATTTTTTAAGTGTCGTATTTTACATGACATTTATGAAGAGGTTATGGAATTTCATTGCTAAATAAAAAATGTAGAGATCAACCAGCCCGCCCTTCCGGTCAGGAGTGTGAGGGGCTCCTGACCGGTTTTTATTTTATGCTTATTTTGACATATTCTTTTGAATGGGTAAAATTTAGTGTGCAGAAACCAGCAATTGAAGGTGGTAAACCAGTGCGAGAAAATTTTCTTGTATTTGGAAAACCTGATATTCGTAAGGAAGAGATAAAAGAAGTTTTTGATACATTAAAGTCTGGATGGATAGGTCAAGGACCGAAGGTGGAAGAGTTTGAGGAGGAGTTTAGAAAGTATATTGGCACAAAAAATGCAGTGGCTGTTAATTCATGTACTGCAGGACTTTTTTTAGCATTAGAGGTCATTGGAATAGAAGAAGGTGATGAGGTTATTGTCCCGGTATTTACATTCCCTGCTACTGCAAATGTGGTGGTTCATCACAAAGCAACACCCGTTTTTTGCGATGTTGATATAAGAACCGGCAATATTACTCCAGAAGAGGTAAAAAGAAAGATAACTCCCAAAACTAAGGCTATCATTATGGTCCATTTTGCAGGTATGCCATGTAGAGTGGATGAAATTAAAGAAATTGCAGAAGAAAATGATATATATTTAATAGAGGATGCAGCCCATGCCATAGAGGCATGGTACAAGAAGAAAAAAATAGGCACAACTGCTCACCTTTCTGCCTTTAGTTTTTATGCCACAAAGAATCTTACCACTGCGGAAGGAGGAATGGTGACCACAGAGAGCGACGAATGGGCAGAGGAAATAAGGATAAAAAGACTTCATGGAATATCCAAGCATGCTTGGAGTAGATATAGGATGGAAGGATTTCTATTTTATGAGACCTTGTATGCAGGATATAAGATGAACATGACTGACATCCAGGCATCTTTGGGAATCCATCAATTAAGAAGAATTGAAAAAAATTTAAAAAAAAGAGAAGAATTATGGAACCTTTATACTGATGCGTTTTTAAATAATCCCTTTCTGGAGGTTTTTCATAAGGAGTGGTCCCCTCATATAAAACATGCAATGCATCTTTATACCATTCTTTTAAAAACGGAGAGGTTAAAAATAACAAGGGAACAGTTTATTAAAGCTATAAAAAGAGAAAACATAGGGGTAGGTATCCACTTTATTCCTTTGCACTGGCATAAATTTTATAAGAATGGTTTTAAAAAGGGTGATTTCCCAAACGCAGACTACTTAGGTGAAAGGATAGTCTCTCTTCCTTTATCTCCCTGGATGAGTAAAAAAGATGCTGAAGATGTTATAAAGGCTGTTGATAAAATAACCCAGTACTATGCTTGTTGAGGTTCCCTTTTCTTATAAGCTTTGGTTAAAAATAGTTGAAAATTCACCGGATGCAACCTTTTTCCATACTCCTTACTGGTTTGAACTTCTTAAAGGTATAAAGAGAGTGACTCCTTGCTATCCCCTTATCTTCAGATACAAAAATTGTTATATTCTCTTTCCCTTTGGAAAGACAAGAATACTTAAAGGATTATGGAGTGTTTATGAGTCTGTCCCAGTAGGAGTTTACGGAGGACCTATAGCAGATGGAGATATAAAAAAAGAGATGTATGCAAAGATAATGAATAGAATTGAACATATATTTAAAGGGAATATTTTAATTACCCTTCCTCCTTCTAAAGAGATAGATGAAAAAAATGTTTTTTCAAATAGTAATACTTATATAAAAGCTCTTGAGTTAGTGAGAGAGAAGGGATGGAGCGGTGTTTCCAAGGGGCATAAATATGCAATAAGAAAGGCAAGGAAGAACCTATATGTGAGAGAGGCTAATCCCGAGGAGATGAAGGATTATGAGAAACTCTATATTTCATTTGTAAAAAAGAAAAGGAGAAAAAGGAGGTACACCCATTTATTCTTTGAAAGAATAAAAGAAATTATGCCCAAAAAAGTTGTTAGATTATGGGTAGTGTTGCATAAAGAAAAAATAATAGGGGGGCTTGTAGTGGCGTATTTTAAAGATAAGGCTTATTGTATTCATATTGCGAGTAACGTAGAGTATGGAGATTTTTATCCTCATCATCTTTTATGTTGGGAAACGATAATTCATGCTGCAAAAAATGGATATAGGTTCTATGATTTCCTTCCCAGCGGAGCTTATGCCACGGTTGACATATTTAAAAAAGGATTTGGTACAACCCCTTATCCAGTAAGAAGTTATAAAGGGACTCATCCTTTACTTAACACCGCTTTAAGAATTCAAAGGGTAAACATTGGATAGAATTTTACATATCAATTTTGGTTTTTTTGCATTAACAGAAAGTTTTGTTAAGAATATCATTGAGAAAATCGAAAATTTTGAGATTTTGCTTGCGAGTTTTTGGAGAAATGAGAAAAAATATAAATGTAGAAAAATATGTTTTAGCCTTCCTAAGCCTAAGATGTATCTTGGGATAGAGAATTTTATTCATAGAAAAGTTGCAAGGATAATAAGAGAAGAAAATATTAAACTGGTGCATGCTCATTTTGGAGAAACCGGAGCAGTTGTGTATGGGTATAAAAAATTCATAAATGTTCCCTTTGTAGTTAGTTTTTATGGAAGAGATGCTTATGTGACATCAAGAAAAAAAATCTGGATGAGAAGGTATAGGGAGCTTTTTAAATTTGCAGATTTTTTAATAGTGGAAGGACCAAAGATAAAGGAGAAACTTATAGAATTAGGA
>CAZUTC010000096.1:0-6149 GCA_964623485.1 uncultured bacterium
TGGCGGATCTTTCGTTGGATAGAATCGACTGGTGGGAGAATAAAGGAGACAATCTCTCCTTTGAAAGGCATCTTGTAGTAGATAATTATACCCAAGCCCATGGTGTCTACAGCGCAGATGTTGATGGAGATGGATTTAGAGATGTTTTGGGATGTGCTTGGGGTGGACACTCGGTGGATTGGTGGGATATGATAAATGGATTTAATTCACCTGGAGAACTGGTATCTTCAATAATAGACTCAAAGATTCCCTATGCAAGATGGGGTTTGATGGAGTATGAAGCAATTTTTTATCCAGGAACCTCTATCAAATTTCAAGCAAGAGCATCTGATAACCCATCGGATTTGGGAAACTGGAAAGATGTGCCCCCATCCAATGTTTTAAATATCCACGGAAGATACTTTCAGTATAAAGCGATACTCCAAACCACTGATCCTGATTACACCCCTCTTCTTTATGAGGTAAGATTTACTTACTGGGGATGTGACTTGGGAATAGAATCCATAATAGTCCCTTCAGATACGGTAACTGCCTTAGATACCATAATTCCTGAAGTTGGCATTATAAACACCATGGATGCAGAAAGCGATGAAGGCTATCTAATTTTTGAGGTAGATTCAGCAGGTTTCATAGTGTATAAGGATACAGTTGAGATACCTCAATTAAATCCAAGAGAGTATGAAAAAATAAAAATGAAGAAAAAATGGATTGTGGGCTCTGGAGATGAAGATTTTATTTATAAAGCAAAAGCTTACATAGAGTGTGATGAGGATAGAGATTCAGGAAATGATTACACCGAAAAAGATATATACAGGGCTTCTCATCCAGGAGTGGAAGAAGAGCTAACAAAAAGCTTAGAGGTAATAGGAGGAGAGAATAATATATTCTTGAAAAATAGAACCAAGAAAATAGTAGATGTTCTTCTTTACGATGTGACAGGGAAATTGATAAAAAAAGGAAAACTCAACGCAGGTGAGGAGTTATGCTGGAAGAATCTATCTGCAGGGGGATACTTTGTGATAATAAGAGAAAAAAATAAGACCATCTTGATAAAGAAGGTAGTGATATATTAATATCCCTTAGCTGTAGAAGTCTCAATCTTTAAAAGGAGGGAAAATGGGGTTACCCCTTGTTGACCTTAAAGCCGAGTATGAATTTCTTAAAGAGGAGATAGACGAAACAATAAAAGAAGTAATAAAATCTACATCCTTTGTGAATGGGGTATTTGTAGAAAAGTTTGAGGAAGAGTTTGCCTCCTATCTCGGAGTTAAATACTGTATATGTGTGAGTACCGGCACCAATGCCTTATACATTGCCTTAAAATCTCTTGAAATAGGGAAGGGCTATGATGTAATAACTACTCCAATGACATTTTTTGCCACCGCCGAGGCAATTTCTCAAACCGGGGCAACGCCTGTGTTTGTGGATGTAGAAAAAGATTCATACACTCTTTGTCCCCAAAAAACAAAGGAGCTTATAGAAAAGAAGTATAGATGTGAAAACAAAGCTCTTATAAACAAAAAAACAGGCAATATATTGAAGGTTTTAATGCCGGTGCATCTCTACGGGCAGTGTGGAGATATGGATGAGTTTTTAGAAATAGCAAAAAAATATAATCTCTACCTTATAGAGGATGCAGCCCAAGCTCATGGAGCAAAGTATAAAAGAAAAACTGGAGAAGAAAAGTTTGCAGGAACTCTTGGAGATGCAGGATGCTTTAGCTTTTATCCTTCCAAGAATCTTGGGACATATGGAAATGGTGGAGCGGTGGTCACAAATAGTGAAGTAGTTGCAAAAAGAGCAAAATTACTCAGGGACCATTGTCAGATAGAGAAAAATAGGCATATTGGATTGGGATGGAACTTTAAAATAAATGATATCCAAGCAGCAATACTCTCTGTAAAACTTAAATACCTGGACCAGTGGAACAAAAGAAGAAGAGAGATAAAGAAAGAGTACGATGATTTCCTCCAAGGGATAGAAGAGATTGTTATTCCAAAAGAAAAAAAGAAAAATAGACACGTATATCACATATATGCATTGCTTGTTAAAAAAAGAGAAGAACTTTTAAAATTCTTACATGAAAATGGAATAGGAGCCAGCATTCATTATCCAGTTCCGGTGCATTTACAAAAGGCGTATAAGAAAGCCGGATATAAAAAGGGTGATTTCCCCAACGCAGAGAGAATAGCATATGAAGAGATTTCACTTCCAATTCATCCCTTTCTTTCCACGCAAAATGTAGAATACATATCCAAGAAGATAAAGGAGTTCTATCATGGATTTTGATAAAAGAAGAAAGTGTTTATTTTTAATAGACTCAGCTCTATTCTCCTTTACCTATTTTTTAGCATACTTTTTAAGATTTCAAGGTTTTCCATCTCTTAAAGGTATATTCTCTTTTTTCCTTATATATGGAGTGATTATCTTTGTCTTCTGGATTACAGATTTTTACAGTCCATTTTTTATCCTGGATAAGACAAAGTTTGTTCAGCATACCCTGAAGGACTTTACCTACATCCTTCTCCTTGCTGGATTCGTAATCTTCTTTATTCATACTGAAACCATAGAAAAAAGCAGGATGGTTATTTTGGGAACACTCTTTACTTACTTCTTTGTTTTCCTTACCGGAAGGTTTTACATCTATGAAGCAGTTCTGGGTAAGAAAAAATTGCATGTCTATGTTTATAAAGATAGTAATGCATCCACTCTTACCAAAGAAATGTGGGTAAAGATGCATTGTGTCCCTACTTGCCAAGAGGAGCATAGAACAGTTTTCCTTTTTACCGAAACCAAAAGTTTTGGCAAGTTACTCTCTCTCATAGAGAGTTTCAAAGGCAAAAAACTGATTGTATTTTCTCCTCTTGCAAAGAAAGCAGGTCTTTTTTCCCCTTGGTATGATACAACCATAAAGGGGGTTTTTGAATTTAATTTTAAAAGTCCAGGGTTTTTATATAGATTCACCAAGAGAACAATAGATTTCATGCTTTCACTTTTAGGGCTGGGGGTGTTAGCTCCCTTTTTAACCGGGATAGGAGTGATTATAAAACTCACATCAAAGGGGAGTATAATATACAGGCAAGAAAGGTTAAAAAAAGACAAGGAAAAATTCATCCTATATAAATTCAGAACCATGTACCAAACAACCTCTGCCTTTCTCCACGAGAAGTTTGTACGCTCCCTTATAACCAACGGAGGAAACTCACGAAAAAGAGTATATAAATTGAAAAATGATAAGAGAGTTACACCATTTGGAAGGTTTTTAAGAAAAACCAGTTTTGACGAGTTTCCTCAACTTTTCAATGTACTGCGGGGTGATTTATCCTTAATAGGTCCAAGACCTCCCTTGGAGTATGAAGTGAAATATTACAAACCATGGCATAATAAGAGACTCTCTGTTAAACAGGGGCTTTCCGGTCCATGGCAGGTTTTTGGTAGGTCTGCCCTCTGTTTTGATGGGGCAGTATTCCTTGATATCTATTACGTGTATAACAGATCACTCCTGTTGGATTTAAAACTCATACTTTATACCCTTCCAGTAATGCTTTTCGGTAAGGGAGGGTATTAGAAAGGAGGGAATATGCATAAATCTGCAGTTATAGGTTGTGGTTATTGGGGACCAAATATAGTAAGAAATATAATAAATACAAAAAAGGCTTCGAAAATCTTTGTGTATGATAAACAGGCTGAAAAAATGGAAAAGATAAAATCTATGTATCCTGTGGTGGAAAAGGTAAGGTACGAAGAAGAGATATTTGAAAATCCAGAAATAGATACGATTTTTGTTGTGACTCCGGTGGAGACTCATTTTGAACTGGCATATAAAGCTCTGGACTCAGAAAAACATGTTTTGGTGGAAAAACCAATGACAAAATCATCTCTTCAAGCAAGAAAACTTATAGAGAAGGCAAAGGAGAAAAATAGAATCTTGATGGTAGGGCATACCTTTGAATACAGTCCACCTGTGGTAAAAATGAAGGAGATAATAGAGGAGAAAAAACTGGGGAGAATATGTTTTATAAACTCAAAAAGGGTAAATCTTGGTATCCATAGAAAAGATGTAAGTGTAATCTGGGACTTAGCTTCCCATGACTTCTCAATAATATTCTACTGGCTGGAGGAGTTTCCAGCAAAAATAAATGCAATAGGAAGAGACATTGTACAGCCAGGGATTGTAGATGTGGCCTTTATATCTTTGGAATTTTCCTCAGGGGTAATAGCAAATATAATAGTAAGTTGGCTTTCGCCTTCTAAGTTAAGAGAAATGGCAGTGATAGGGACTCAAAAGATGGCTATATACGATGATACAAGAGTAGATGAGAAGATAAAGATATTTGATAAAGGGGTTGAATGGAGAGACCCTAAGGATTTTGGAGAATATCATCTAAGTTACCGAATTGGCGATATATTCTCACCAAGGATAAATAATACAGAACCCCTTTATGAAGAAATAAATCATTTCTATAACTGTGTGGAAAAAGGAACTTCACCCAGAACCGATGGATTGTCAGGATACTGGGTTGTAAAAGCACTTGAGCTATGCGAAAAAGCCATGTACCTTGACAATGGAGCGGTGAAGGTCCCTTTGGAGGAACTGGCATGGAGATGAATAAAAGGTTTAAAATAAAAAGAGGAATCATTATAAGACAGGTGGATGAAGATTACCTTCTTATTCCAAGGTTTAAAAGTGTGGATGATGATTTAAGGATGTTCGTCACAAATGAAACAGGATACATAATATTTAAAAATCTCAAAAAAAGAAAAAGCATACAGGAAATTATAGATCTCTTAAGAAAGAACTATAAGATAGATAAAAAGAGTGTGAAAAAGGATATTCTTGCGTTTATAAATAAGATGGAAAAAATGGGACTTTTGGAGGAAGAATAGATTGGATATAAAAAGAATATTTGAAGTGGCTTTTAAAAAAAGAATTCCTTTGGTAGGCTATTGGGAGGTCACATCAAGATGTAATTTTAAATGCTCCCATTGCTATATAAAAGATTACAAGATGCCCGGAGAAGAACTGCAAATGGAGGATATAAAAAAGATTTTCAAAGAGATAAAAAAAGCAGGATGTTTGTGGCTCGTACTTACTGGAGGAGAACCCCTTTTAAGAGAGGATTTTTTGGAAGTTTATAATTTTCTTTTTGCCCAGGGCTTTTTTTTAGTAATATACACCAATGGAAGTATCTTGAATGAGAAAATCATAAAAAGATTTTCTCAATTTCCTCCGTTTGAGATAGCAGTAACTTTATACGGAGCCTCCGAAAAGACATATGAGAAGGTAACCAGAGTGAAAGGGATGTACAAGAAAGTAATAAGTAATATAGAAACATTTAAAAATCAAGGGATTAAAATACATATTCGCACACTTGTTACAAAGGATAATAAGAATGACTTAAAGAAGATGAAAAAAATTGCAAAGAATTTTGGAGTTTCTTTAAAATATGACCCCTTAGTATTGAAATCTTTAAATGGAAAAAGAGACCTTGAGAAAAAAAGACTTTCTCCAGAAGAAATTGTTAAACTGGATTTAGATGATAAAGAAAGGAAAGATGCGTGGATAGAACTTTTTGAGCATATGATGAGAGGAAAGTTTAGTAAAAATAATAAGCTATTCAAATGCAGTGCAGGGAGGTTTGTGTTTCATATGGACCCCTGGGGTAATGTTTTCCCCTGTATATTTACGAGGTTCGTTTCTTTTAATGTGAAAACCCTTTCATTTAAAAAGGGATGGAAGGATGTCCTTTCAATATGGTTGGATGTTCCAGATTTTTCAGAGTGCAAAAGGTGTTCCCTAAGATATGCCTGCCCTGCCTGCCCTGGCTGGGCGTGGGTTGAAAAAAGGGACTCCTTTGCCAAAATTCCCTATTTATGTAAAGTAACAGAAGAAAGAAGTAAAAAGTTTAAAGGAGGTGGGTAATGAAAAAAAGATATGTTAAACCAAAGATAGAAGAGATAGAGTTCGCAAAGGAAGAGGCAGTTCTTGTAACATGTTATTATTTAGTCCCCTGTCCAAATTTGTGTTATCCTGCAGATGAAACAACACCTTCCCCCTTAGCAGTGAATAGAACTCCAGTGGAGAGTTAAAGACCTCTTAATATGGAGATATTCCCTGGATTGAGTATAAAAAAAGGCGGTAAAAAGAT
>CAZUTC010000097.1:0-3381 GCA_964623485.1 uncultured bacterium
GGATTAAAGCCTTAAGATTTGTTTCAAAAACTAATGGGCTCTTGGAGGTCAAAAAACTTTTAGGCAAGGATTCCGCTGTGGTGGATATTTTTGAAGAAAGCCCTCTTCCCAATACAATAAGGATTAAACTGGAACCCTTTTACATTAATAGAGAAAACCTGAAAATACTCGAAAAGAAGTTAGGTCTAATTTCAGGGATAAGTGAAGTATGGATGGAGAAAAACATTATAATGAAGATGAAGAATATCTCCAAGTTAATGCTCTTTATTGACACCGGACTTTTCATTTTCGTTACCTTAGCCGGGATATTTGTTATATTTATTGTTACAAGGCTTGCAATCTATACAAGAATAAGGGAGTATGATTTTATTTTATTTGTAGGAGGAACCCCTTTCATGGCGAGAGGACCCTTTATAATAGAAGGAGTAATACATGGGTTCTTGGGCAGTCTTCTTTCTCTTATATTTGCTTATTTATTATACCTTGGTATCAAAAGTATATTCAGCTATATTGAGTTCTCCTTTAGTTTATTTTCCCTATCAGTACTGTTTGGAATGTTAATAGGGTTTATAGGAAGCTCTCTTGCTGCGGAGTCCTTCCCCATAAGAAAATGAAAAAAATTCTTCCCATATTTTTAATACTTCCTTTTCTAATGTATGGAGATACAAAAAAAGAACTCCAAAAAATCAGAAAAAAACTTCTGCGCGTAAAAAAAGAACTTAGAACTTTATCACGAAAGGAGAAAAATATTTTAAAAGAAATGGAACTTTTGGACCAAAAGGTAAAATTAACAAGAAAACTTGTAGAAAAACTCAAAGAGAATGAAAGGGAGTTAAAAAGAAAGATAGACTCCTTAAATAAGGAGGTTGAAAAAACAGAAGCATCCCTTTTATTAAAAAAGGAGGAACTCAAGGAGAGACTCAAGTTTATATATAAAAAAGGAGAATTTTTTGAGACAGAACTTATGCTGGGTGCAGAGGATTTCTCCTCTCTTTACTCTCGGTATATATATGCAAGAATCATAGCAAGAAAGGATAGAATAGCTCTGGAAGAGCTAAAAAAATTAAAAACAGCCATTGAAAATGCAAAAAAGGAAGTTGAACTCTCCCATACAGAACTTCGGGAATTAATTTCTGAAAAAAAAGCTACCGAAGATTCCCTAAAAAATGTTAAAAGAAAAGTGAAGAAAAAACTAAGAATCGTTAAGAAAGAAAAGAAAAAAAAGGAAAGGCTAAAAAAACAACTTGAGGTAGCAAAGAGAAGACTTGAGCGTATGCTTGCGAAAATGGAAAAAAGAAGAGGAAAAAGGAAAACAAAACCCGGGACCCATTATGTGGAAAAGAAAAGAGGAAACCTGCCATGGCCATGCCACGGAAGAATTATATCCTATTTTGGTAAAAATACTCATCCCAAGTATGGAACTGTTACAAGAAATGATGGAATAGACATAAAATGTAAAAGGGGCACTAAAGTAAGAGCGATAAGTAAAGGAAGAGTGGCTTTTGCAGAAAGATATTTAGGATATGGAAACCTTATAATAATAGACCATGGGGATGGATACTACTCGGTGTACAGCAATTTGGATGAGATTCTTGTCTCTAAGGGGCAAAAAGTAAACCAAGGAAGTGTGATAGGAATTGTAGATGATTATCTGCACTTTGAGTTTAGGGTGAATGCAAAGGCTGTAAACCCTCTTTTATGGCTAAAATAGAGCTTCTGGATAGACTTATAGGTCAAGAAAGAGTAAAAAATTTTTTAAAGGAAATAGTCAAAAAGAGAAAACCAGGAGCATACCTTTTCATGGGACCCTCAGGAGTAGGTAAAAGAACCGGACCTATCCTTTTCGATTCTGCAATAAATGATGGAAAGGAAGAAATACTATATCTCTCCAATCCTGATGTGAGAGTATTCTTTCCCAAGAAAAAAGAGGAACCCTATGAAGAAAGACTTTCTTTATATAAAATAGACAGTATCGCTCCCCTCCCCTCATCCGGTGAAGAGATACACATAGAGACAATAAGAGAGATTAAGCAGGAAATGGCTTATCCTCCTGTCACACTTGAATTCCGAATTTACATTATTTTACATGCAGATAGAATGAGAATAGAATCATCCAATGCCTTTTTGAAAACTTTAGAAGAACCCGGTAAAAACACAATTTTCATACTTACAACTTCAAGACCCTTTTACATCCCATCCACAATAAGGTCAAGATGTCAGATAATAAGATTTAATTCTATCCCGGAAGAGGAAATGAGCAAATTCCTTAAAGAAAAGGGATTTAAAGAGGAAGAAATAGAAAAGGCTCTGCTTGTTTCTCAAGGAAGTTTAAAAGAGGCTTTTTCATATCTTAAGAATCCAGAAGGATACTTTTCAAAAACTGCATTAAATATATTTGGTGAAGCTCCATTGCCCGACCATCTTATTGTAGATTATGCAGAGCTCCTCAGAGATGACTTAGATAGATTTGTGAATACCCTCCTCTTCCTATACACATCTATTCTTCGGTTTAAAAAAACAAAAAGGCTCTCTCCTGTGGGGCAAGATATTATAGAAAAAAAAGCTCAGGAAATTCCTGAAGAGAAAATAATAGAAATCATTCTCTTTATTGAGCAGTATAAAGAAAGACTGTTTTACAATCCAAACAGAAGACTTTTCCTTTTGACCCTTCTTAGTAAACTTGTTTAAAATTATTTTAAAACATTTGCCAATAGAAAATTCTGCTATTTTCATCAAGAGAAGGTAATTATGGAAAAGGTGAAGATAAAAGGAAGGATATACTTTTCATTGAAGGCTCAAAGGTCAAGAAAAGGTGGGCGTTGCAGATGCTAAAAAAATACGAAGGCTTTGCTAAACTCGCATATATAAATAGGAATGATTCAATATCAGCCAAAACCAGAGGAAAAACCGATTGGAATTTATGAGTCTTACTTAGACATAAAAGAAATAGGGACCGGAGTTTACTTTATTTTATACCAGATAGACAAAAAGAAAATTTCAAAAAAATTAGTAGTTATTGAATAATTAAGCAATAAAAATTAAAATTAAAAACTTGACCCGGAAAAGACTTCCAGTATAATAAAAGAAAGGAGGATAAATGAAATACGATGCAGTAATCATAGGAACTGGACCAGGTGGTTATCATGCTGCAATAAGGCTTGCCCAACTGGGGAAAAAAGTTCTTGCAGTAGAAAAGGATGAGATTGGTGGATTATGTCTTAACCGGGGATGTATACCCACAAAAACTCTGTGTCACATCGTCGAGCTGAAAAGAAAACTAAAACTGTTTGAAACTGCAGGTATTGATTTAGAAATCAAATCCTTTGATTTTAAAAAAATGCATGCATGGAAGCACAGAGTTGTAAGAAAACTTGTTAAAGG
>CAZUTC010000097.1:3391-6042 GCA_964623485.1 uncultured bacterium
GTGTGGAACTCCTTCTTCGTAAGAATGGTGTAGAAATTATAAAAGGTAACGCAAAAATAGTGGAAAAAAATCGAGTTCTTATTAATGACAAAGAAATCTTTGGGAAGAATATAATAATTGCCTCCGGAACCTCACCTTTATCCCTTCCAAAAATAAAAAGGGATGGAAAGTATATATTTTATGGAGAAGAAGCTCTTTTTTTTGAAGAGCCCCCCAAAAAGATGCTTGTAATAGGTGCAGGAGCAACCGGTCTTGAAATGGCTACTATATACAATGAATTGGGAAGCGAGGTTTGGGTAGTTGAAATAATGGAACAAATACTTCCCGGAATCGACAGAGAACTGACAGATTACCTTAAAAGAATACTTTTAAAACAGGGTATAAAAATTTTCACAGGTTCAGAGGTAAAAAATATCAAAAAAAAGAATAAAAAACTTGTGGTAAAAATTAAGAATGAAAAAGAGGAAGAGATCATAGTAGACAGGATTCTTCTGTGTGTAGGAAGAAGACCTGTTTTAGATTTCATAAGACTCCCAATTGAAAAAGATAAGAAAGGATTTTTAAATATTGATTTTCAACTTAAAACCAGTATAGAAACCATCTATGCCATTGGAGATGTTACCGGACCTCCACTCGTAGCACATAAAGCAATGCATCAGGGGATTGGGGTCGCAGAAATAATTACAGGGAAAAGGAAATCTTATGAACTAAAAGAAGTTCCTTTTTGTGTTTTTACCATACCCCCACTTGCATCCATCGGAGTTTCGGAAGAGGAGGCTCTTAAAAGAGGATATAAAATCTCCATCGGAAGGTTTCCTTATGCCGCTTCCGGACGTGCCTCAACTTTGGGAGAAGTAGAGGGAATGGTAAAGGTCATCCGAGAGGAAAAAAACAAAACAATCATTGGGGTTCATATCTTGGGAGAGGGAGCTCCTCTTTTAATAGGAGAAGCAATAGTTGCTCTGGGAAATAAACTAAAAGGAGAGGAATTAAGCGAGCTTATACACCCTCATCCTACGCTTCTCGAAATTTTATCAGAAGCATCTGCAAACCTTGATAAAAAAGCTATTCACATTCTAAATTAAAATAAGAGCATCTGGAAAGAGAGCTACACTTTCCTGAACAAGTGTACATCCCTTTACTTCTACGAGAATCTTCTCTTTTTCCCATTTGTTATTAAAAGATCCATTCTACTACTTTTGTATTTTACTTCTGATTCCATATTTTTTATTTTCCCAAAAAACCTCTTTATAATCTCTTCTGCTATTCTACGATGATAGCCGGAATGTATAAATATCCAATACTTTTTATACTTACCCGCTATAACATCTCCATTCGGTTTTCCTTCTCTCTTTCTTAACCCTTTTTAAAAGAACCTTGTTTCCCGGATAAAGAATTTCGCAAAGCCTTCCTGGGTCATGGATATGAACTTCTGTGTCTCCATAAACTCTTGGAGAAACTATGTTCACTATTCCTAAAAACTTATTTACTCTTTCTTTAAAAATACCTTTTCCATCCCAAGGTACTTCTATTAGAAACCTATTCCTCAATCAACTTTACTCTATAACTTCTTATGACAGAACCACCAATCAAAGCATTCGTATTTTTCCAATCTTTCTTTTGCAGTTTTCTCATCTGATGCAGGAGGAATTATCACTTCATCTCTAATAAGTTCATTGTTGGGCCAGTTTGCAGGAATTGCCACATTGTTTTTATCAGAAACCTGAAGTCCTTTAACCGCTCTTAAGATCTCATCCATGTTTCTTCCCATCTCCTGAGGATAGTAAATTATTGCTCTTATTCTCCCTTTAGGGTCAACTATAAAGACTGCCCTCACAGTATTTGTGCCCTTACCAGGATGAATAAGTCCAAGAAGATTTGACACTTTACCTGTATCATCGGCAATTATGGGAAATTTAATTTCTACATTAAGATTCTCCTTTATCCATTCAATCCATTTCATATGAGAAAAAACTTGATCAATGGAAAGCCCTACAAGCTCACAGTTGAGTTTTTTAAACTCATCGTATCTCTTTTGAAAAGCTACAAATTCGGTTGTACAAACAGGGGTAAAATCAGCAGGATGACTGAAAAGCACAAACCACCTTCCGCCAAAGGCAGTGGGAAGTTTCATTTTTCCATGGGTTGTTTGAACTTCTATTTCTGGAAATTTATCTCCCAATAATGGCATTCTTCTTTCCATTTCTCCTCCTTCTAAACTCAAAACTTTTTAAACTTCTCCTTTCCAATTCCACAAACAGGACACCTATCGGGAGGATCTCCCACATGAGTGTATCCACATACTGGACATATATAAATATCACCAAGTTCTGCATCCTTTCCTTGCCTAACACTTTCCTTTGCCTTCTGATATAATGCACTGTGAATCTTTTCTGCTTCAAAAGCAAAATGAATGGATTGTTGCGCTCCTTTTTCATCCTGCAGTTTTGCCACTGCATCATAGGCAGGGTACATCTCTTCAACTTCAAAGGTCTCTCCATCTATTGCAGTTTGTAAGTTCTCCTCTGTTCTTTTTATAAATCCCAGATTTTTTGCATGGTTTCCCGCATGAACCTGCTCTGCATAAGCAATGGCTCGGAAAAGCCGTGAGATATTCACGAACCCCTCCTCCTCTGCTATCTCACTAAATA
>CAZUTC010000098.1:0-1370 GCA_964623485.1 uncultured bacterium
GGATATGAAACTCCATCCTATTCTCTCCTCGCCATATAGTTTTCAAGGTTTTCAGAGTCATCCTCTGCATGCTCTTCGGAATCCTTCATAAATTTCTCAAATTTTGAAGGGTTCCATATCTCAAAATAATTAACAACTCCTAAGATAACAACCTCATCCTCTATTTCTGCATACTCTCTTAAAACCTTTGGAAGGACTATCCTCCCCTGAGAATCCATTTCCACCTCTGTTGCAAAGCCCGCCCTTCTTCTTAAAAATCTTCTTGCAGGTTTTTTAGAATAAGAAAGGGAAAGCAATACCTGATTCTCAAACTCCTCCCACTGAGACAAAGGATGAACCTCTATCTCCCCATCATACCCCTTTGTAAGAACCAAAACCCCATTTTCCGCCGAAAGCATCCTCCTAAAAGGATAAGGCACCGCAATCCTGCCCTTGTGATCAACCGTATGCCTATATATTCCTCTAAACCTCAAACTTTTCCTCCACTTTTCACCACTTTTCACCACACATTATACATATTTTTATAACTTTTGTCAAGTTATTTTTTAAAATTTTACTCCATTTTCTGGAAAATAAATTAAATTATTTTGTAACTTGCAAAATGAGGTTTTTATATTCTTTTTGAATTAGGGGAATGAGTGGGAGGATGGGGAGGGGTGTATTGTCTATTTTTTTAACTGGCAGAACATCGTATGTTGTGCCGCATAGGAATGCCCCTTGGGCTTTTTTTATCTCTTCTATTTTTATCTTTTTTTCTTTGAGTTTTATTTTTAGTTTTTTTGTTATTTTTATTATTTTTTCTCGTGTGATTGATGGAAGTATATGGTTATCCAGGGGATGGGTAAGAAGTGTGGAGTTTTTTATGAGGAAAAAGGATGCTGAGGTACTTTCTCTTATTATACCGTTTTTTATAAAGAGGGCATCGAAGTATCCTTCTTTCCTTGCTTTTATTTTTGCCAGCACATTTGGTAAAAGCATGGTTGTTTTTATATCGCATCTTCCCCATCTACTGTCTTCCACAGTACGAAGAGAGACCCCTTTTTTAAAGAGATTCTGGGGTAGAGGTATAAACTCCCTTGCAATAAGCACAAATGTTGGTTTAAGGTTTTTGCCTGGAAGATGGGTTCTTGGCTCCTCTCCCCTTGTTATCTGGATGTATATCTCAATACTTTCTTTATCTAAGCGATTTATTGCTTTATAAATTATCTCTTTAAGCTCTTTTTCGGGGTATGGAAGTTTTATTCCCAGTTCTTTTAAATTTCTTTTAAGTCTTTTTATATGTTCGGATAAGAAGTATGGCTTTTTTCTTTCGGCTCTTATTACCTCGTAGACCCCATCTGCAAACATAAATCCTCTATCTTCAGCAGAAA
>CAZUTC010000098.1:1380-5933 GCA_964623485.1 uncultured bacterium
AAATATCGGGGTCATAAAGTAATTATATATTTTTTTAGAAAAATATCAAATTAATTTGTCTTTTTCTTTTTTTAAGATAAAATTATTTATGCCTTTTAAGATCGTTCTTACCATTGCAGGAAGTGACCCTGGGGGTGGTGCAGGAATACAGGCTGATTTAAAAACCTTCACAGTTCTGGGTGTATATGGAGCCTCTGTGATAACCTCTGTTACAGCCCAAAGCCCGAATAGAATAACAGGTATCTTTGACCTTCCAGCATGGTTTGTTGAACTTCAGTTATATACGGTGCTTTCGGATATTCCAGTAAATGTTATAAAAACGGGAATGTTATCCTCCTCAGAAATAATAGAGGTTGTTGTAAAAACTTTAAAAAAATTTAAAAAGGAAAAAATCATCGTTGACCCGGTTATGGTTTCAAAGACCGGAATAAGATTATTAAAAAAAGATGCAGAAGAGAGTTTAAAAAATTTGTTGATTCCCGGGGCATATGTAGTAACTCCAAATATTTATGAAGCAGAGAGAATAACCCAGATGAGGATAGAAAATATAGAAGATATGAAAAAGGCTGCAAAGATAATCCATGGGATGGGAGCAAGGAATGTGGTAATAAAGGGAGGTCATCTAAAACAAGGAGCAGATGATATTCTTTACAATGGAAAAGAATTCATACTGTTTAAGGGAGAAAAGATAAAAACAAAGCCTCCCCATGGCACTGGCTGCACCTATGCCTCTGCCATTGCTTCTTTCATCGCAAAGGGATACTCAATAAGGGAGTCTGTTGAGAATGCAAAAAAATTTATAACCCAGGCGATTAAAAAAGCATTCTTCATAGGAAAAGGCTCTCCTGTCTTACCCTTGTTTAAACAGAAATAAAATATTTCACGGTTGAATTCCAGGAATTATATTGAGTTCATCCAGTCTTCTATCCAGCCTTGCTACATAAGGTATATATCCTTTACTCAATGCCTTTGTCCGGTAATCGTCTATTCGTCTCCTGTTTTCATTTTTGTATCCTGTCCCATCATCCACATAATCCACTGAAAAAACAGGTTTTCCTATGGAAACCACCTTATCTATATAGGAAATCCTTTCCTTTCTTTCTTCGGAAGAAACAGGCACAACTCCATCATACCAGAGAGATTCAATACCTATTCCAGAAATTGTGTGTAAGTAATTGCGTGCCGTATCGTATTGCAGTATTCTCTCTCCATTCTGTGGGATAATATAAAAATCCTCTTTGTTTTTTTCGTCTCTACAGTACTGGGCAATCTCCTCAACAAAATCTATCATCTTTTTTGCTGCGTCCTCTGCTAAAAGAAAGGTATCTTCTCCATTAAGAGAATCACTCCAGTATTCAAAGGCATCCACTACATCAAGATATACTCCCATAAAACCCTGTTCTATAATTCTATCCAAGTATTCGTATATAACCTTCTTCCACTCATCATACCAGTATTTCACTTTGTAATTACCTTCCCATTCCGGATTTTTGTTACCGAGCCAAGCAGGAGGAGAGATACTCCAATCCTCTTTCCAGTAAAACCGATAATCCTCTGCCTCTCCTATACTGAGATAGGCAATTGGAATAACACCTCCATTTTTTATCTTTTCTATATCCTGCAGGCTGTATCTTTTTTCCTCTGTCCCATCCAAGGAATAATCTATCACTATCAATTCAAAACCCGATGTGACAATATCTTCAGGGATAGCTTTTTGAAGTTGATATGCCCAGCTTTCCACATGACTAATATCATTTTTCTCTCCTGGATTATTCCCACATTCTACAATCACCAATAATAAAATCACAAAAATTTTTTTAGACATTTCTTAAAGATATTCTCAATGGATTTTCCAATTATCTCTGCACTTTTATGAGTATAACCACCGGACAATACCATAAGGATTGGAATTCTATTTTCCAAAGCATATTTAAAAACCACCTCATCCCTTTTAATAATTCCATTCTCAGAAATACTCATACAACCCAGGGGGTCACCTTCAAGTATATCTGTCCCTGCATTGTATATGATGAGACCGGGTTTTAATTTTGTCATAGCCTTTTTTATCCCTTTCTCCACTATCTTTAAATACTCTTTATCCTCAATATAGGATTTAACTGGATAATCAAAATCAATATACTTTCTTGCCTCAAAATCCCAGGGATATATTTCTTCATTATAAACATCAAGAATATGAACCCGGGGGTCATCTCCTAAAATAGCTTCACATCCGTTTCCCTGATGGGCATCCAAGTCAATAATCAGAGCTTTTAGATTCTTTTTTTCTTCAAATACCTTATACAGAGCAATGGGAATATCTGCAAAGAAGCAAAATCCGCCTCCAGAATCTCTCTTTGCATGGTGATACCCTCCAGAGAGATTTATCGCCCATCCATACTTTAAGGCGAGCTGACAACCCAACACCGTACCTCCGGTGGCATATCTCATGGGCTGAAGAAGATGTTTCTGTAACAGAGTATTTGGAATCAATGAAAGAATCTCCAATTCAGCAATTTTTGCTATGTTCTTTGATTTCTTCAGAGAGGATAGGTATTCTGGGGTATGCACAGATAAAAGCTCCTTTTTAAAAACAGGTTCTGGAGTATAAAACCTATCTTTAGCAATTCCTGCTTTTTCCACAAGATAATTATATACTTTCCCATACTTTTGAGTATCAAAGGGGTGAAGTTTTTCTAATCCCAATAAAGCAATATCGTAATGTTCTGAAAAAATAATGGGAATTTTTTCAATCTCTTTTAAATTCATCCTGTAACTCTTCCCATGCCTTTAAAATCTTCTTTGTCTTTTGATAAATATAGAGAAATACCTTATCCCGATACTCCTTTATTTTATCTTTTCCAATTCTTCCTTCTCCTTCTTCATAATGAATTTGAGGTTTAGGAAAT
Source organism: uncultured bacterium (assembly GCA_964623485.1). GTDB lineage: Bacteria > Hydrothermota > Tepidihabitantia > B3-TA06 > CAYQJV01 > CAZUTC01. The sequence goes on from CAZUTC010000098.1 coordinate 4,287, forward strand.
GGATATACACTGGTTCCTTTTATATAAAGGAAACCCTTCTTTTTCTCCCATTTTTCAACATTATAATCCGTGGTAAAGGAAACCATGGCAACTTCATCTGCTCCTCCATGTCCAGTATAGGAACCAAAAAATTCCTTGGAAATATTTTCAACCACTATCCACCAGTTTATAACCGCTGTGAAAAGATTATGCCTATGCCATAAAAATGATGCCACATCTTTAAGTTCATCTATCTGTCCTCCATGTCCATTTATTATAAAAAGATATTTAACCCCGCTTCTTTTCAATGCTATTCCTATACTCTGGATATATTTTTTAAAAATATCCGGCTCTATCCTCACAGCTCCTGGATATCCATATAATGAGGATGTAATTCCATAGTATACTGGGGGCATCTTCACTCCTTTGAACTTCCTTGCAAGATATTCTGCAATGTAATTAGGAATCAATACATCTGTTCCAAGTGGAGCGTCAGAGTGAGGTTCAATTGTTCCAACAGGAAGAAAAAATGGTTTCTCTCTATATTTTTTTATCTCTCTATAACTCAATTTTTCATAAAACATAGGTAAATATTACACCAGATTCTTTAAAAAGTCAAAAAAAGCCATGGTTCTTAGGAAAGGCTTAGGGAAATCTCCAATCTTTTATTTTCTTTTCTGCTTAAGCAACTCCTTTGCAAATGGGAAGAATGGATAAAAGGGATTTATTTCATGGGCTTTTTCCCAGTCTCTCGTTGCAGACTCTATTTCCCCTGCGTAGTAATAGGCGTTCCCCCTTCTGCTATATCCTCCTGCCCAATCAGGTTGTATTTCAAGAGCCTTTGTATAGTATTCCACTGACTTTCTATAATCTCCCTCTGAGAGAAGTTTTAATCCCAGAACTGCATAATATAAAAAACTATTTTCTTCTTCATCAATTTTATCCAGAACTTTATTACAATCTTTAATTACTTCTTCCGGTTTTTCAAGATAATAGTATATCACAGCCCTTCCATGCAGGAGAGAAAGAATTGTGGAGTCTGTTTTTAAAGCCTTGTTTATATCCTTCAATGAAAGTTCAAACTCCTTTTTTTCCAGATAACACATGGCTCTATTATAATATACCGCTGGAGTTGAAAAATTGTATTTTATAGCTTGATTAAAATTATTTATTGCAGAATCACATCTTCCCATGACTCTGTATGTTAATCCTCTCATAAAATAAATATATCCAATTCCTGGCTTAAGCTCCATTGCTTTTGTGAAGTCATTTAAAGCCTTTTTGTACTCTTTTATTGCATAGTAGACCTTTCCTCTTTCTAAATATGCCTTAGCACTCTCTGGAAAACTCTCAATATAAAGAGTCAGGTATTTAATCGCGTCTTCATATTCTCCTCTTTCTGAAGAAGATTTTCCCAGTTTATAAAAGTTCTGCCTTGCACAGAATATCCATAAAGTTAAAAATACCAATGCTAAAACCTTATTTCTCATGATTAAAAAATATTATATTAAAGTTAAAAAAAGTCAATCAAAATGATTTGACTTTTTTCTTTTCTTTTATATAATGTGGAAAAGGAGCAAATCTATGGTGGGAGATAATTTTTTTATAAGAATTTTTTATGAGGATGGAAAATGACCGTATTGAGAGGAATGCATATCCCTGATACTG
>CAZUTC010000099.1:0-5788 GCA_964623485.1 uncultured bacterium
CTTTAGCGATTTTCTTTTCTGTTTCCCGTTCAAAGAAATAATCTGTTCTTTTTTCTTTTTCTTTCTTTTCTTTTTTTACGAGTTTGAGTTTCTCCACATCAACCCCTTTTTCTTTTAAGAAAAGAGCCGCTATCTTTAATGCCTCCTCAAGTGAAACTTTCTTTCCTTTTTTATCTTCAGGAAGTAAATGTTTATAAGAATAGATTTTAAGGTCAGAAGGGTTTATTTCTACTTTATATTCCTCTTTTTTAAGCGGAACAAAAAATCTTGTTTTCCAGAGCACCGAGGGTTTTGCGGATAAAAACTTCTTTATCCCTTTTACTCCTTCTTTTCTTGCTACATAATTCACCTCCTCATCCGACTCCTTTACCCAGAGATATGTAACCTTTTTCATCTCATCTACATTGATGCCTTTTTGCTTTAAGAAGAAGAATGCCTTTTTCTCTGCTTCATTTGCTGAAATATTTATGTTTATTTTCAACTCCTTATTTACAAATCCTATAACTCCGAGTATAAATACTATTGAACTTATAAGGGATATCCATCTCTTTTTTGTTGGAAGCGGAGTATAAAGGGGTTTAATACTTTCTTTTCTTTTTACCCTCTTTTTTATCTCCACTGGATACCTAACATTGTAAATTTCCTCTTCTTTTTCTCTTTTCTTTATTATAAAGGAGAGAAGTAGAGGGAAAAGGAATATTCCTACACTTACTACTCCTGCAATAAACAGTTCCGGGTTTTTACTTCTGAACAGAAAAAGTCCCATGAACAGTGCATCCACTGCATAATGCCATGTTATTGTTGCAAGAATTCCAAACTTCACCATAATGACCGACGCAATAACCCCAATTATTCCTACCTCCAGGCCTCTTACAAAAAATGGCTGCTGAGGATATGCTGAATGCAGAAATCCCCATATAAAGGATGGGATAATAAATGCAATTAAACTGCTTCTTGTTATCTTTTTAAAAAACGAAACTCCAAAAAGTCTAAATGAAAACTCCTCTAAGAAGGCGGGTGAAAATGCGAAAAGAGCAAAAAGCCATGGAAACTTTGTATTTATTGCATCTGTATAACCTATATCTGTGGGTGTCCAGAACCCAATTTTCTTACCTAAAAGATAGAATAAGGTAACAAATCCTATATGCACTGCAGCAAAAAGATATCCCATCACTATACTGTATCTTGCTTCTTTGGTTTTAAAACCAGAAAGACTGAATAACTTTGGAAGAAATACCTTATCTTTAAGCCATTGCCGGTACAAGACCTCCCCAGAAGCCCCGGTAAGAAATACAACTGCTCCGGTAATAAATGCATTGATTAAAAAGTTTATTATGTTTCGTAACCAGAATGCAGAAAATGACTGGGTTGTTTGATAAAAATGTACTATATACAGAGGGAGAGAGTTGAGCAAAGATAAAAAGACGACCACAAACACAAATGCTCCAATATAGAACGATAATTTTAACTGGATTCTTCTCCTAAGATAAAGAAAGAAAAATATTCCTGAGAGACCAAGCAATAGAAATCCAAGAGCCTGGGCTATCTGCTGGGCAAGATTGTTATAAGATCTCTCTCTTTCATACCTTCTTTCCCATTTTTCCGGAACCTTTACCCATTCTCTATAACTCCCCAGTCTATCTCCTTGAATCCCAACCCTTATCCGGTACTTGGCATTCTTTTCACTCCATCCCTTTCTCTCCCATACAAAGTAATGGTCTATCCTTACTATTTCCCCATCCTTACCTTTTATATTCTCAGAACCCTCTTCTACAAGCTCATAAGAAGCCACATCTATCTTTTCTCTTTTTAAAAATAAAAGGGCAATCTCTCTTGCCTTTTCAATCTCCAGTTTACCTCCCGGTTCCTCCTCCTCTATTATTCTATTATACCCTTTTATCCTTCCAGTGTTGGGGTCGATCAACACTCTATACTCTCTTTTCTCTAAGGGTAGAAACCACCTTACATGCCAAAACCATATCTTTACTCCTTTCTTTATCAAACTATCCAAATAAGAGGCTCCAAACTCTCTGTCAAAGAAGTTCTTTGCCTTAGAGTCTTCATCCATAATTATGGCATGCTTATACCTTAGATGCCTTTCATTCAAAGAGGAAAGAAATCTTCCTGCTATCCTTACAGCCTCTTCCTTTTTAACATTTATCTCTAAGGATGCCTCTGGGAATGCGGTCTTAAAATACTTTACAGTAAAAAGAATGGAACCTCCTGCAACTGCCAGGAAAACAAAAAGCCATACCTTTTTCTCCATACTAAACCTCCATTCTTCTTTTAAAAATCAAAATTGCTAAAGAAAGTATGATAATTGAAAATATAAAAAAGCCTCCTCCAAAACTGCCACCTATATATATCTCTTTTATTTTATCTCTCACCATATAGAAAATCCGTTGAGCAAAAAACTTTCCAAGAGATTTGAAAAAGTTAAGGTAAATAAGCAAAGAAATGATAAAGAAGATAAATCCAACAACTCCCCTTACTCTTCTAATGCATCTTGAGACAAGGTATGCTCCCATGCTTAAGAATCCAAAACCTGCTCCCCCAAACCCATAGGATAGCCAGACCTTCAAAAATGAAATAAAATCGGGTTTAACAAGTTCTTTCGTAGCCCTTGGGAGGATAAGAAACACCGAAAATAAAATAATTCCAGTAAAGATTAAAATCTCGAATAATAAAACAACCGCCTTGGAAAGAATTATGAGTTCCTTCCTTACTGGAAGAGAAAATATAAAAAACTGAGTATTCCTCTCCCTCGCAAAGAGTCTTGAGTATCCCCAGATAACAGATACAAGGGGTACGGATACTAAAGGAAGTATAGAAAGAATAGCACCTGCACCTCTTTCCCATGAAGGAGACTTAAAGAATATATAACCCTCGAGTCCTAAAAGAAAAATCCCTGCCCCTATTATCCAGCCTCTCTCTTCCCTGAGTTCCTTTTTTAAAAGGGTGTAAAACTCTTTCATAAAACCTCCCTGGCTATTTCATCCATTGATTTTTTATACCTTTTCCTTAAATCATCAGCTTCTCCCTTTAACACGATTTCTCCCTTTGATAGAAAGTACACATAATCAAAGATTGTTTCGATTTCAGATATTATATGGGTTGAAACCAAAAGAGTTTGATGGGTGGGATTCCAGAAATTATACAATGTTTTCACTATTTTCTCCCTGGATGCAGGGTCTATTCCAGAAAGAGGATCATCAAGTAACAAAAGCTCTGCCCCGGAGGAAAAAAGGATAAGCAACTTTACCCTTGCTCTGAATCCCTTGGAGAGTTCTGAAAATCTTTTATTCCTTGGAATTTCTAAGAACTCAACAAGATTCTGGGCAAGCCCATGGTTCCAAAATGGATAAAGAGAACCATAAAACCTTATAACATCATGGGTCTTCATCCATGGATACACAGTATCTCCTTCTCCAAGATATGCAAGTTTTCTTTTAGTTTCATACCCTGGTTTTTCCCCAAAAATCTCTATCTTCCCCTTGCTTGGTCTTTCCAGACCTGCTATAAGCCTGAACAGAGTGGATTTGCCACTCCCATTTGGTCCCAGAACTCCATAACATCTACCGGGTGTCAAATACATTGAAATATTCTTTAAGGCAACCGTCTTAGGAAACTTTTTGTATAACTTCTCTATCTTTAATATACTCATATCTCCTCCATCATTTTCTTAATCTTTTCAATTTTCCTCTCATTTATTCCCAACTCCTTCAAATCCTCAACAAATTTCTTTATCCTGTAAGAAAGCATTCTTTTTCTCTCCTTCTCTATTGTTTTTTCATCTTTGGTAATAAATGTTCCTTCTCCCCTCTTTGTAACAAGAAACCCCTCCCTTTCCAATTCATAATAAGCCTTTGCAACCGTGTTAGGGTTTACCTTCATTTTTTTCGCAAGCTCCCTAACAGAAGGAACTCTATCCCCAGGTCCGTATACCCCAGCAAAAACCCACCCCTTCACTCTCTCCTCTATCTGCAAATATATTGGTCTCTCAATATCAAATCTCACTGTATTACAATTATAATACAATAATACAATTTGTCAAGATAGTTTAAAATAAGTGATTAAATTTATTTCATTTCATTTGCGAATGCATTGGCAGAATCCATGGTAGTTTGCGCAGATTCCACCCATCAATGAGAACAGTCCCCAAAATAGGGGGTGGGTAAAGATATGGGAAAGGATTGGTTTGGAGTATGGCAAAAGGTATATCCCCCAGGTAATAAGAAAGCATCCCAAGACAATAAGGAGATGACCAAGAACAATAAGGGCAGTGCGACCTCCGTGCCAGCCTATATAAAAAAGTGCTCCACCGACAAAGAGGGGGATTAATCCAGATATCTCTTTGATAGTCACAAGTATCAGTATGCCAAAAACAATAAAAATTATACCTAAGATTAAGGTGATAAGGTTAGAAGGTTTCATATTTCCTCCTTTCCTTTTAATATGAGAGTAATAAAAATTTTTTACTTAAAGTAGAGGCTTATGCCAACCCCGGGCTTTATAAAATAATGGGAGAAGTTATTTTCAGGCTTTGCTGTATAAAGAAGGGGATATATAATAACTCCTCTTTTTTCCTCCGTCTCCTTTGGAAGGCGAATGCTGAAGGCTTTGTATATATAGGTTGTGAGTATTATTTCTCCACCGATGAATATAAGGGGATAAAATTTCCAGTATTCTGAAGACTCCATGAGAATTCCAAGACCCGCGCTGAATCCATGGGCAAGGGATGGAATAAGATATGATAGGAGACCCGTGGCAAGTGAAATATCGTACTTTTTTGAGAGCTCGTACCCTATATAATATCCAGCCCCATGTCCAAGTAAGGAGCTTAAAGCATACCATTCATCAGGTATTTCAAAATCTTCCTTTATATTTTCCAAGGTTAAAAGAATAGAAGGTAATAGTTCTGCTCCTATGAGTGAGGTTCTTAATTCAAACAAGGCATCGCCCCATGAGAGATAGTCAACATCTTTTGAAAGAGCTATTGAAAGATAGCTTTCGGTAAGAGATAAGGCTGAAGCAATTCTATTGTCCAGGTCAGTGAAGACTTCATCCGTGAATAGCAACTTTACCATGGTGTAATGGTAGTATCCATAAATAAAGTGATTGAATTTCCTTTGGAAAACCGCTGGTGATAAAAGATACTTTTGTCCTAAATAAAGAGCAAGCAGATTTTCAGTAAGACTTACCGGAAAAACCGCTCGAGGAGAGTCAAAAATTAATTCTCCATGGAACGCTCCTTCTATGCTCCCCAGAAAACTTCCATATGCAGAGCCATAGCTTATAGTGTTCCCCTTAGAAATTCCTCCTGCTACACCAAACCATATAAGGGGGGTGAATAATCCCATGGCAGTAAAAATTTTGTAATCCTCTACCTCTCCTAATAAAAACCATGGAAAAGCCCATGAATAAATTCCCAAACCAACAATAGTTTGACCCAGAATAAAGGGAACATTTGCATTTTCTACTGGGACTATTATTCCTTTTGAAGTTGCACATACTTTTTTTAACTCTTTTGGAGAAAGATAAAAAATTTCCACATACTTTTTATAATCCCCTTTTACCACATAGATACTATCTTGGTATAAAAAAATCTCCACATTTTCTGGTTTTTTCTCAAATAGAGAAAATAAAGATGTTAAGGTCTTTTTATCTGTCTTAATTTTCTTCCATACTTGAACTTTTTCTGAAGGAAATAGCAGGAAAAACATAAACCAAAAGACGGTCATACACAAGTATATATTTTTCTTTGGATTTGTCAAGTTAATGTAGAATT
>CAZUTC010000100.1:0-5782 GCA_964623485.1 uncultured bacterium
AGTATGAGGTTTTTATGCCCGAAAATGCCAGGTCAATAAAAGCAATGAAAGAGATAAGAAAAAAGTTTGGTTCGGTGGAAGATGTGATAATTGTGATTGAGGGAGAGAATTTAATTAAGGCAAAGAAGGTGGCTGATGAACTTGCCTTGAGATTTGAAAAGTACCCTAAATACTTTTTAACTGTATTCTATAAAATTCCAACCGATTTTTTCCAAAAATATGGGCTTTTATTTCTTAGCAGGAAAGAGATAAAGGATTTAACTGAGAACATAAAAAAAGAAAAAAAAAAGAACTTAAAAAATACCTTTCTCAGTTAAGGCTTGGAGGCTTCTTTAAATTCCTCAACGAGAGGTTTGAAAGGGAATACGGAGGAGGAAAAGAGATGGAGAAGGGCAAAGAGGGGGATTTAATCCAGGCAACGGAGACTTTAAAAAAGCTTGTAAGTTCGGTAAAGAAACCTCTCGAACAAGGAGTTCTGCCTGATTCATCTGAACTGAAGGATGCCTTAGGAGGATTTTTTATGACTCCCGGCAAAAAAGAGGAAAGAAAAACCCAGATAAAGGATGGCTACTTTGTCTCCAAGGATGGAAAAATGCTTATACTATTTGTAAGATTGAGTAAATCCCTGACAGAGGAGGGAGAAAAGTATCTTTTTTCTTTGAATAAAAAACTGAGAGGTATTGTTGGTTCTGTAAAGAAAAGGTATCCAGAGGTTTCGATAAGGATGACAGGGGCTGTTGTGGGAGAGATGGAGGAGAGAGAGGCACAGAAACAGGGTTTTTCCACATCACTTTCTATTTCCTTTATCTTAATCCTGGTTTTGCTTATGTTCTCCTTCAGAATGTGGTCAACCCCTTTGATTGCGGTTATTCCACTTGTAATAGGTCTTATCTGGGCTATGGGGTTTGCAGGGCTTACATTGGGTAAACTGAATATATTCTCCTCAATTTTTGCTGTGGTAATCATGGGACTTTCGGTGGATTTTGGTATTCATATGATATCAAGATATACTGAAGAAAGGGGAAAGAATCACTCTGTTTCTTGGGCAAACAAAATGGTCTTGACCCGAACAACCCAGGGAATATTTACCGGAGCATTGACAACGGCTGCTGCCTTTCTTACATTCGTATTCCTTGAATTTAAAGGATACGCAGACTTTGGGTTACTGGGAGGAGCTGGGTTACTTATAGCCCTGCTTGCCTTTATTCTTGCTGTTCCACTTCTGTTTATCTTTAAAGATAGAAAGATAGTAACACAAGAAAGAAGGATAAAATCCCAGGAGTTTCCCTTCTTAGAAAAGATAGGGAATTTAATTGTCAAAAGAAAATGGTGGGTTCTGGGTATCGGCACAGGCATTACGCTTGTCTTCCTTTTTCTTGTTATCCTGCATGGAGTTCCCTTTGAATCAGATTTAAAGAAGATGGAGCCAAGAACAGAGGCGTTCTTACTCAGAGATACAATAATCGAAAGGTTTGGAGTATCTCCGGATGCACTTCTTATAACAGCAAGAAGTAAACAGGAGATGGAAAGACTCACAAGAAAATTAAAGAAACTTGAAGACCAGGGGAAGCTGGGGGAGGTTCAATCTCTTGCTACCTTTATCCCCAAAAATCAACATGAAAGATTACAATTAATTCAAAAGTTGAGGGATGTCTTAGAGGGAATAGACATGAGGTTAATAAAAGAGAGAGATTTTCTACCAGAAAAAGAGGTCAAAGAATGGCTAAAAGAAATGAAAAGATTCAGGCTGAATATGCTTGAACTTTCAGACCTTTCTTATATATCAGGGATGGACAGCGTGGCAGTTCTTGCTGAAATAGTTGCCAAAGAGACAGAGGATTTATTAAAGAGGGCAGAAAAAAATAGAAAACTTCCCGGCATCCTTGGAGAATACGAAAAGATACTTGCAAGAATGATGGAGGAGAGATGGAATACCTTTAAAAAAATGACCTTGGTGAAAGATACCATAACCCCTGATAAAATTCCAGCCTCTATTCTCAGGGAGTTTGTGTCAAAGGATGGTAAAAGTTATCTTATAAGGGTAAGTTCAGCAAAGGACCTTTATGACCTTAAGGTAGCCTTTGACTTCACCAGCATGGTTCAGAGGATAGCTCCCAATGTAACAGGATTGATGGTGTTTACAGTGGAGGTGCTTAACATAGCGTGGAAATCCATAAAATGGGCAATCCTTTATGCTCTTATTGCAATTATCCTTGTTCTTTTTGCAGATTTCCGTAAACCAGAACTTGTTTTTGCTGCCCTTACCCCGGTAATATTTGGGCTCATATGGCTACTTGGAATCCTTTATGTTTTCCGGATGAAGCTCAATCTATCAAGTGTTATGATTCTTCCTCTTATACTGGGTATAGGTATTGATGATGGGGTTCATATAATACACAGGTATTTAGAGGAGGGGCAGGATAGGATTCCCCTTGTTTTAAGACACACAGGAAAAGCGGTTCTTCTTACCACTTTAACGACTGTAATGGCATTTGGTTCTCTTACATTTTCAAAGATGCCGGCAATGGCATCCCTTGGCTGGATGATAAGCATTGGGCTTTTTGCCTGCCTTTTTATTTCCGTTATAATTTTACCTGCTTTGTTGAAAGTATTGGATAAAAAAAGGAGGTGAGGATGAAACAATTCTCTTTTCTTTTAACTATCCTGGCATTAAGACTGTATGGAATCACTGCCCGGGATATCATAGATAAGATGAAACAGCACGAGAAGTATAAGACCAGCAAGGCAATAATCACCCAAACCATCACAACCTCTTCTGGAAAACACAGGAGCTTTACCATAAAGTTCTATTCTGACAAAAAGAATCTTTATATGGAATACTTAAAACCCGCAAGGGTAAAGGGAGTGAAGATACTTATCCTAAACAATGGTGATGAGATATGGGTATACTTCCCCAGGACAGGAAGAACAAGAAAGATAGCAAGTCATATGAAAAAGGAAAGAGTGATGGGTTCTACTTTCTCCTATGAAGATTTCTCAGGAGGAGAGTTTGAAGAGAATTATAAGGCTTATCTTCTTGGTGAGGAAAAAAGAAATAAAAAGATGTGTTATAAGTTAAAACTTGTGCCTCTCCACTCGGATATATCCTATGGTAAGCTTATTGCATGGGTGGAAAAACAGAGGTTCATTCTGCTTGAGATAGATTACTATAATAAAGAAGGGGAAAAAATAAAAAAACTTACTCTTTCTGATTATAGAAAAACAAATGATTATCTTGCTCCCTATAAGTTTGTTATGGAGGACCTTGAAAATAAAGGGAAAACTGTGATGGAGGTAAAGAAGATGGAGTACGATGTAAAACTTCCAGACGGAATATTTAATGTAGGGAGGTTGAGGAAATGATCGGTTACTTATTATTTTTGATGGATTTTGGTGGTTACTATGAGAATCAGGTAACCATCCTGAATTTAAAACAGGACTGGTTCCTGCAGGATTATAACAGATTGAGGCTTGAGTTGAATATAGAGCTTGGTGAAAGGGTATCTTTCAATGGCGATGGGATTATTCAAACCTTTCATGGTAAGACTCAATACAATATTTTGGATTTTATCCCTGATTCTCTTGCTGGGTTGGTTCCGGACTCATTAAAGCCAGCCTATATCATACCATTTTCAGACAGGTACTATTTAGATAATGCTGTGCTTTCCTTATCCACTAAGTATTTCATACTCAGCCTGGGCAAACAACAGCTTGCCTGGGGTACAGGTTATGTATGGAATCCCACTGAGGTCATAAGACCAAAATCTCTCTTTGATCCCACATACGAGAGAGAGGGAGTGAATGCTTTGAGAATCACCATACCATGGACTCGCAGAGGAGCCCTGGAAGGGATACTTTTATTAAAAGAGAGTCTGGACAGTTCAACTTTATGTATTCGCCTGCAGCAAAACCTCTTCAGGTTTGACTTCGCATTCACATATGCTAAAATGATTGAGGAGTCATGGGTGTTGAGAACAAAAAACAGGAGAGAACTCTATGGAGCAGAGTTTGCAGGAGAGCTTTTTGGAGCAGGGGTCTGGGCAGAAGGAGCCTATAATAATATTGATGATACCCTAACTTATTCTCAGTTAGTAGTAGGGGCAGATTATACCTTTACATTCCAGACCTATATTTTAACCGAGTATTTTCACAATGCACTGGGTAATGCCAATAAGGAGTATGATTTTACAAGCTGGCTCAGGTTGGTTTCTGGAGAACTCAGGGGGCTGGGCAGAGACTATCTATTCTTTGGCATATCCCAGCCTGTGTTTGAAGTGCACCGACTTTCCCTGTATCTCCTTACAAATCTAAATGACAAAAGTTTTATTATCATGCCTCAGGTTCAGTACAGTTTTTCTGAAGACACTGAAATTTCCTGCTTTTGTTTTTACTCCTTTGGAGATGCCTTTGGAGAGTTTAGTAATTTTGGGATAAAAGGAGGATTCTTAAGGCTGAGACTATATTTTTAATTTGGATTTTTAAAATCCGAATAAATTTATTTTTTACTTTTAGAAGCCTTTGTAGTTTTTTTCTTGTTGGCTTTTACATTAAAGTAAACTTTCATACTTTCTGCCATTTCTTTACCAATCAATTTAGGGTTCAGTAAGTCTTTTATTTTCATTTTTACCTTTACTCATCCAGAGAGTAAGATTCCAGCGGGAGTTCTAAAAATAAGGAGTAAGATTTTATACCCTCAGAATAATTTTGCTTGACTTTCAAATTACTTTTTCTTATAATTAAGTGCCATGGGTACTTTTCTCTCTTCCTGGGAGGAAGATAGGAGTAGGAAACCATCCCCTATGAAAATCGGAGCAGAGTGGAGATTTAGGAAAGATTTGATTGATAAATGGATTGAAGAAGAACCTATTAATACTTTGAAAAGAAAAAAATTATGAAAAAGGAAGTTAAAATAAAAAACTTACTGAAAATATTGAGAAGCCATAAAAAGGAATTAGAAGAAAAATTTGGGATAATAAAAATTAAAGTGTTTGGTTCATATGTAAGAGGTAAAGAAACTTCTAAAAGCGATTTAGACATTATTGTAGAATTTAAAGAGCCCCCCGGACTTATTAAGTTTATAGAGATAGAAGAATATTTGAGTAATTTGTTGGGAGTGAAGGTGGATTTACTGACAGAAGAGGGAATAAGTCCTTATATTCGTAAGTATATTAAAAAAGAGGTGATTATACTATGAAAGATATTGAGCCTTATTTGAGGCATATTCTGGATGAGTGTAGGTTTCTGAGAGAGAAATCTGAAAATTTAGACTTTAAGAAATTTAATTCTGATGAAGTCCTTAAGAAAGCATTTGTAAGAAGTCTGGAAATAATAGGTGAGGCGGTAAAGAACATTCTAGGTCATTTTAGAAAAAAATATCCATCTATTCCCTGGAAGGGAATTGCAGGTATGAGAGATAGATTGATTCATGAATATTTTGGACTGAATTACAAAATTGTATGGAAAACAGTAAAAGAAGGCTTTAATTATGAAAAAGAGACTTACTGAAAAACAAATAAATGCAATAGTTGAATTGCTTAAAGAAGGTAAGCCTCTTCCTGAGGAATACAGGTGGCTTTTATTTGAGGGAAAGCAGGAAACAGAGTTAATCTATACAGGGAAAACAAGGGATGTTGATGTTTTGACGGATATAATGGCAGTGCCGTTACAGAAGGTTAAGGTCCTCAAGTGATATTAGAGGAAAAAATGAACGGTGAAATAAGCGAAGCCGATGCTAAGACTCTCATAGACGAACATTTGCGAGAGCAAGGTTGGAATTTAAAAG
>CAZUTC010000101.1:0-5750 GCA_964623485.1 uncultured bacterium
ATATTCTCCGGTAGCCACGACCTCGGGCTCTGCACCTATAACGGGGAGTGCCATTACACTCAAAACGAAGATTACTCCCATCACTTTTATTGTTTTTCTCATTTTAACCTCCTATGTGTTTTTGTATTATAATTAAAATACGAAATATACAAAAAAAGAGGAAACAGGGGTTCTCATTTTTACCTAAGTTTTCAAGCCAGGTCAATATGGAGGAGAAAAAGGCAGGATATCTTCTGCTTTTTCTTAAAAGACAAAAATAAGGAAGTGTATAATGAAAGCGATCGTAGTATTTAAACATAGCTACCTGTGGAAAAGAAAACAAAAAAATCCTCTCCTCCACAGGATTCCCAAACCGCATAATCTTTCCTGAGATTGAGAAACATTTTAATTTTTTAAGTATACAATTTTTAAAGCAAAAATCAAGAAGAATTTTGGGAATTTTATTTCACTTCAAAAACTCATACTTTTTTAACATTTGAGTCATGCATACGAATATGAGTGTTTTTGAAAGCTCAAGGAGGGCTTTACCACCTCCTCCCCCGGACTATAAACATCCAGAAAATAGATAAAAACTTACGCATAATACTTCCTGTTTGAAACAACTTTAAACTCAAATTCTAAAATGTTAATTAAAAAGGTTGCTTGACAATTTTAAATTCAAATATAAAATATCTTAATGATTGACCTTCATATTCATTCTACATTTTCTTATGACAGTGACCTCTCCCCTATGGATGTATGTGAAGTAGCAATAAAAAGAAACCTAAAAATAATTGCTTTTCTTGAACATCTTGAGCTTAATCCAGAAGACCCAGGATATGGATATTTTAATTATGGACTTTATAGAGAAATAATTGAAAAATTAAAGAGAAAGTATAAAAATAGGCTTATTATTTTATCAGGCATTGAAATAACTTATCAGAAAGCATATGAAATGGAAATATATGCATATCTTAGGAACAAAAAGTTTGATATAATTGTGGGAAGTATTCATTATGTGGAGAATATTCCGGTAGATAGATGGGTTGAGGAAAAAGAGAAGGACAAAACTTTTAAAAAATTCCTACCTTATTTTGATGAAGTAAGAAGTATGTGTAAATCCAATCTTTTTAATGTAGTGGGACATTTTGATTATTTCAAAAAATATATGAAAAACCCAGAAGAGTTTAACATAAAAGAGTATGAAAGAGAACTTCGCCTTCTTTTAAGATACATAGCGCTTAAAAATATGGCTTTAGAGATAAATACTCAGGGGTTAAGGCATTTTGTTGGTTCTCCCTATCCGGATAAAAAAATAATAGAACTTTATAAAGAAGAAGGAGGAAAAAATCTAACCATTGGCTCAGATGCCCACTCTTCTTTTGAGGTGGGATATAAAGTATTTGAGACAATGCAGTTTGTTAAAAGTATAGGAATTAAAGAGATTACCGTTTTTAACAATAGAAAAGCTCACAAGATAAAAATAGAAAAGATAGAAAGATATGGAAAGCTATCTCATTGATTTTCTAAGGCTTTTACTGGCAGTACTGCTTGGGGGAATAATTGGATTTCAAAGGGAACTGGGAGAAAAACCTGCTGGTATGAGAACCCATATTCTGGTCTCTCTTGCTTCTGCAATGATGATGATTGTGGCAGAACACTCTACAGTGATAACCGGAGGCGTTGACCCCATGAGAATATCTGCTGCGATAATCACTGGAATAGGATTTCTGGGAGCAGGAACAATAATTAGAGAAAGGGAAAGGGGAGCAATTCACGGACTCACCACTGCTGCTTCTGTATGGACTGTAGCATGTATAGGAATAGCAGTAGGACAGGGATATTATTTTGTAGCCATCGCAGGAACTCTCTTAGTATTTGTGGTTCTTCATATTTTTGGGAAAATAGAAACTTGGGTAAGAAGTCTGAAAAAAAAGAGTTAACGGGTTAAAAAATTAGAAATGTATTTTGCAAAAATATCATACTCAATATTTACCTTATCCCCTATTTTTCGATATTTGAGATTCGTGTTTGCTATGGTATAAGGAATTATGTTAACTAAAAATTTGGTTCTTAACACATCCACAACAGTAAGGCTTATTCCATCTATTGCTACCGAACCCTTTGGAACCAGGAAATTTCTATATTTTAAGGAGAAGCTTATCTCCATTATAAAAGTATTTCCTATTTTTCTTATCCCCATTATTTTACCTGTCTCATCCACATGTCCTTGAACTATATGCCCTCCCATGGGTTTTGAAAGAGTAAGGGGAGTTTCGAGATTTACCTTGTCTCCTGGAATTAAAAACCCTATATTTGTTCTTCTTATAGTCTCCTCGGTAGCTTCCACTACAAACTCTTTTACTTTTTTTTCTACCACAGTAAGGCATACACCATTTACAGATATACTATCTCCTTTTTTCACAGATAATGAAGACTCTATTTCAATCTCATATACACTTCCTTTTAATCTCTTTAACTTTACTTTTCCTAACTCCTCAATTATACCGGTAAACAGGATATCCCTCCACTATTATATCTTCATTTATCCTTCTCATCTCTACATTCTGAAGTCTTATTCTTTTGTTTAGGTCTTTTATCTTCAAATCCTTTGCAAAATCAATTCCATTTCCTATTATGCTTGGGTTAATAATAAAGATAATTTTATCCACCAGTCTCTCTTTTAAAAAAGAGGAGATAACAGTTCCTCCTCCTTCCACCAGAAGTTGAACCACTTTCTTTCTGCCCAGTTCTTTAAGAATTTCAGACAGAGATAAAAAACCATTTAAAGCTTTTACTTTTATTATCTCAGCATTTCTTAATTTTTTTGAGATTTTTGTATCTTCTTTTGTAAAAATGAGAGTTTTACCTTTATTTAATAATCTTGCATTCTCAGGTATCTGTAAAAAAGCATCCAGTACCACCTTAATTGGATCTCTTCCCTTTACCAATCTTGCGTCGAGTAAAGGGTCATCTTTTAAAACCGTATTTATACCAACAAGCACTGCTTGGGATTCACTTCTTAATTTATGTGCAAATACTCTGGCTTTTTCTTGAGTAATCCATCTTGATTCCCCGGAGGAAAGGGCGATTTTGCCATCGATACTCATTGCAATTTTAACTACCACAAAAGGGATTGATTTTTGAATAAACTTCACATAAGCCTCGTTTTGCTTGAGAATCTCTTTTTCCAACACCCCTGTCTTCACTTTTATTCCTGCTTTTCTTAATCTTTCTATACCTTTGCCATTAACCCGGGGATTTGGGTCTTTCATACCTATCACTACTCTTTTGATACCTGCTTTTATTATTTTATCCACACATGGAGGAGTTTTTCCAAAATGCACACAGGGTTCAACTGTGACATACATTGTAGAATTTTTAGTGTTACTTTTGGCTGCAATTATAGCCACATACTCTGCATGAGGATTACCATACTTTGAATGATAGCCCTCCCCTATTATACTTCCCTCTTTCACCAGCACAGCCCCTACCAAGGGATTAGGATAGGTATACCCTCTTGCCTTTTCTGCAAGTGTAATTGCTTTTTTCATAAAAAAAATATCTTCATCAATCATCCTATTTTTTCTTTGCCTCCCATATAACTCCTTAAGACTTCCGGAATTGTAATATTTCCATCCTTATTTTGATAATTCTCCACAATTGCTATGAAAGTCCTTGCAAATGCTACTCCAGAACCATTCAGAATATGAGGATATATAAGTTCTCCAGTAGAAAGCCTTACTCGTGTCTTACTTCTTCTTGCTTGGAAATCCTCACAGTTTGAAACAGAAGATACTTCAAGCCATTCTTCCATCCCTGGAGCCCATACTTCAATGTCATAGGTCTTTGCAGATTGAAACGCAATCTCTTTAGGGGAAAGAAGTCTAACCCGGTAAGGAAGCTTTAAAAGTTGAAGAACTCTTTCAGCATGACTCAGCATTTCCTCTAATGCTTTATATGATTGTGAGGGAAGGGTGTATTGAACCAGCTCCACTTTATCAAACTGGTGTACTCTAAAAAGTCCTTTAACCTCTTTACCATAACTTCCTGCCTCTCTTCTAAAACACGGAGTATAAGCTACATATTTCTTGGGAAGCTCCTCTTCTCTTAAAACTTCTCCTGCATGAAGATTTACAAGAACCGTTTCGGCAGTGGGAATAAGCCATAAAGGATCCTTCTGCATTTTATACATATCTTCAGCAAGATGAGGAAGCTGTCCTGCATTGACAAAATTCCCCTCCCTTGCAAGAACAGGTGGAAATACTTCAATATATCCATGTTCTTTGGTATGTAGGTCAAGACAGAAATTTATAAGAGCTCTCTCCAAAGCTGCTCCTTCTTTTTCAAACAGTCCAAATCTTGTTCCCGAAATTTTAGCCGCTCTTTTAAAATTTGCTATTCCGGTGGCTTCACAGAGCTCTATATGATTCAGGATACTAAAATTAAAATTTCTTTTTTCTCCCCACTCTTTTACCACTGTATCCTCAGATGGAAGCGATGGATGCGGAAGGTTAGGAATTAAAAGGTGCAGTCTTTTAATCTCTTTCTCTATGCTTTTTAATTCGTCATCCAACTTTTTAATATCCTTAGAGAGTTCTTTGGTTTTTTTTAGTTCTTCAACTGCATCTTCATTTTTAGACTTCTTTTCCCCTATTATTCTGGATAGTATATTTTTTTTATGTTTTTTATCGTCCAACTCTTTTTGTAGTTTTCTCCTTTTTTCATCCAGTGCAAGAAAAAATTCCACATCAAACTCATAACCTTTCTTTCTTATTCCTTCCTCTACTTCCTTTGGGTTTTCTCTTATTTTCTTAATATCCACCATGTAATGATTTTATTAATTTATTCTCAAAAGTCAAATTATGTTGACAGTTTTTTTCTTTCCTATATACTTTATTAATGAAGAAGCACCTTGTTTCAGTAATAATTCCAGCTCAGGATGAAGAGGAGAACATTCCTTTATTAATAGAAGAATTTAAAAAAAATATTAAAAAATGGCGATTTAAATGCGAGGTAATACTCGTAGATGACGGAAGCAAAGATAAAACTTATGAAATAGCAAAAAGCCTTGAAAAAAAATTAAATTTTCTAAAGATATTAAAACACAGAAGGAACTTTGGAATCACCCAGGCTCTTTTAACAGGTTTTCAACATGCAAAAGGAGACATATATGTATTCTTTCCTGCGGATTTACAGTATCGAGTTGAAGACATAGCAAGACTTGTAAACCCCATAATAAATGGGGAAGCAGATGTCATCACCGGATGGAAAAAAGGAAGGTATGAAAAAAAATTTGTATCCACTGTTTACAACTATCTATCAAGGAAGATATTTAAAGTTCCTGTGCATGATTTAAACTCAATAAAAGCTTTTAAAAAAGAGGTTGCAGATGATATGGTTTGGCGAAAGGACTGGCATAGGTATATGGTTGTGGTAGCTTATAACAAAGGATACAGGGTAAAAGAGATAGAAGTTCCTCTTCTCCCCAGAAAATTTGGAAAATCTAAATTTGGAATATGGAGAGTCCCGGTAGGAGTTCTTGATTTGATATCTGTGAAACTTCTTTTATCTTTTGCAAAGAAACCAATGCTTTTGTTCGGAAGTCTTGGTGGAATATTTATTACGCTTGGTTTTTTAACAGGGGTCTTTGCTCTTATAATGAGGATTTTCTTTAAAGTAGGATTTAGACCTCTTCTTTACTTAGTAATCCTTCTTGTGATATCTGGTTTAGTGCTTTTTGTAATAGGGTTTATTGGAGAGCAAATACT
>CAZUTC010000102.1:0-5713 GCA_964623485.1 uncultured bacterium
AAAATATTGTTTTAAAACTTCCAAATTAAGCGAATAAGAGAATAAGAATAATTTATCTTTTTATATTGGATTTTGAAGAGATTCTAAATATTATTCACATCTTATAATATTTGAGGGAAAGTATTTTTCGTTTATATTCCTTATACCAAAAAGGATATTGTCAAGCACAGTTTTATCCACTTTTTTTAATTCCTTAATGAATCTTCTTAAAATTTCTCTTTTGTTTTCCTTTGCATAGGGACATACAGTTTTTACTATTTTTATCTTCGCTTTTTTAATATACTCCTGAATATCTTCATCTGTAAAGAAATAAATAGGTCTTATAATAAATAACCTGCCTTTAAAAAAATCCTGTTTTATCTTCATCGCAGATACTTCTCTACAGAAAAATAAACCTAAAAGCAGGGATTCTACAACATCTTCTTTATGATGTCCAAGAGCAATCTTTTTTATGCCTTCTTTTTCTGCTAATTCAAAAACCCTTTTCCTTTTTTCCCTTGAGCAGATATAACATTTTGAGATGTTATTTTTAAATTCAGGTTTAATCTGCGCATGGTGAAACTCTACTTCATGGTTTTTACAGAACTTCTTTAGATATTTTATAAGTTCCTTGCTTTTTCTGAACGTTTCTTCTAAATACACCGCTTTCAATCTTATATTTTTTCGGTATCTTTTGTTATATAAAGATAGAAGAGATAAAAGGGTTAAGCTGTCTTTTCCTCCGGATAATCCTACAAGAATTTTATCATTTTTTTCAATAAGTTTATACTTTTCTATCGCTTTTTTTAAAAGCCTAAGGTATTTCTTTTCCCAGATATTAAGGCTTCAACTCCTCCGGTTTTGCCTTTTCGGTTTTAATTTCGTGGTAGTATTCAAGACCAGTAAGCACTTTAAACTCTACTCTTCTGTTCATTGCCATTCCTTCCTCGGTATCGTTGGGAGCTATTGGTTTCGTATCTCCGTACCCCTTTGCTATTAATCTTTCCGGGGATATCTTAAACTTCTCTATAAGATAATTTCTTACGGCCTCTGCCCTTGCTTGGGAAAGCTCCATGTTGTTTTTAAACTCTTTTGTATGTATGGGTCTTGGGTCTGTATGCCCTGATAATTCTACCTTTATGGATGGATTGTCAAGGAGAATCTTTCCGATGTGGTCAAGGATTGGATAGGAATCAGGTAAAAGTCTTGCTTTTCCAGTTTCAAAGTGAATGGTATGGAAAACAATAACCTCTTTTTCTCTTAAAAGAGAAAAGTCTTTTACAGTGGTTTTGTCAGGCTCAACAACCACTTTCGCTTCTTGAGGAAAATACTTTGGATGCTTAGGTTTTACCTTGAGAACATACTCACCTCTATAAAGAGAAGGAGTTTCATACCTTCCGTTTTTTGTGGTTACCTCTCCCTTTTCTGGTCCTTCATAGTATATGGTTGCTTCCAGAGGCTTGTTGGTCTTAACATCATAGACCCTTCCTTTTATTCTTCCTGGAGGAATTTTAGAAAGCTCGATTATTTTCTCTGTAGTTTTCCCTGCTTTCACCTCTGTCCTCGCAGTGGAAGGGTAATAGTCATGCATCTCTGCTTTTATCTCCACCTTTCCGGGTCTTATCCCTGCCCTTTGCCATTTTCCAGTTGAAGAAAGAGTCAATTTTTTTCTTACAACCCCCTTTAACTCCAAGTTTGCAGGAAGAGGTTTTTTGGTTTCCTTATCTACCACCCTTACCACTAAAGCTCCTGTTTTTGGTCTTTCTCCGAATATATAAGATATACCAAGTCTGTGGGTAGTCCCCAATACTCCAAAGGGTTCTACGGTGTAGTCAAATCTTAAATTTTCCTTTGCCCAGATTCCCAAACCTGCAGTAAGACCGCTTAAAGGATTCAGTTCAGCAAGTGTTTTTGGACCAGTAGCATACCCTATCCTTGCAGAGGCAATGGGGGGGAGATAGAACTCTGCCCCGGTATGTAGAGAGGGAATATTATCTATGCTTGCCTCTATATCAGATACAAAGGAGAACATACGGGAGGGTTTATAGGCTATACCTATCCGCCCTGCCAAGGGGAGAGAATGCAGACCATCGGGATAAAAAAGCCCAGGAGAAAGGTTATAAATGGATAATCCTATGCCAATGCTTGAAAGTTTTGTGTGGATACCAATATCTAAGGCTCCTCCAAATGCCTGAGCGTCGTAAAGGTCTTCGTATATCCCTTTGATGCCTATTCCTATATTGGAGCTTCCTATAAACCTTCTTGTATATGTTAATAAAAGAAGTCCTTCCTTTACAGATATTATGCTATCGGGTAAAACCGGGAAGTTGTTCTCGTCCCAGTGTTCTATCCCTCCTGCGGTGGAGAGATTGACCCCAAACCCTATGGTTGTGGTAGGAGAGTTGGGCCATACTATACTTAAAAACTCATCCCTTATTCCTTGCAGCCATTCCCTGTGAACTGCCATTGCTTCCCATGTCTCCATTTGATTTACTCCGGCTGGGTTCCACCAAAGGGCATTTATATCATCTGCAAGCCCCACAAAGGCATTTCCCATCCCAGCAACTCTTGGTCCAAACCCTGTTTTTAAAATAGGATGGACCGTTGTCCCCACCCCTTGGTTATTAAATTGAGAAAGAATCAAAAACCATAGCATCACTCACCTCCTTTTGGGGAACACAAGGCTTTTTTAACTACCACTCTTGTCTTTTCATTCTTCCATAGAGGATTTGTTTTATCAGGCTCAAATGTAAAAACATAAAGATACAGTCCTGGAGCAATTTGCTTTTTATGCTTTGTTTTTCCATCCCAGTGAATTTTGTGCTCACCAAAATTATAAGGCTTTTTGTCTAAAATCCTTATAATAT
Source organism: uncultured bacterium (assembly GCA_964623485.1). Classification (GTDB taxonomy): domain Bacteria; phylum Hydrothermota; class Tepidihabitantia; order B3-TA06; family CAYQJV01; genus CAZUTC01. The sequence continues at coordinate 2,847 of CAZUTC010000102.1, forward strand.
GCTCTCCTACTCTATTAAATATATCAAGGGTAACATTTCCATCTGCTGGCAAAGAGAAAAAGAAATCAGTCTCAGAAGAAAAAGGATTGGGAAAGTTGTGGACATTAAACTCGGGTATCACAATGGTTAAGAAGGAAAGGGTATCCTTAATGGTAGAATCTTGAGCAGAGATTCCGTACAAGAACCTATCATCAATTCTATAATGGGATAGGGAAGCGACCTCTCCGGTAAACCTTACTCCAGCTTGAGCTGGAGGAGTAACCCTTAAAATAAGCTTTACACTGTCAAAGGGAGGAATTTCCCCGGTGTCTATGGTATCATTTCCATTGTGGTCTGTAAGAGGAGCTTTGGTTGCATCCAAAAGCTCTACTTTCCACAACTCGTTTCCTATGGTGGTAAGCTCTATTGTATCTGGTTCAGTCCCGGTATTGTGCACATAAAATTCATACTCCTTATACTCTCCTGGATGGAGATATGCAGTATCTGAAGGTTCCATGAAGAATCCGTGCCATCTCACCAGGACTTTTGTTCTACACAGGGCTTCATCAGTAACATCTTCTTCCACTGAGGAATGCACTACTACATATGTAGAGTCTATAGTACCTCCTTTTTCTTTCCATGGTGGGGTAAGTTCTATATAAAATCTTTTATCTTCTTCCGGAGCGACCTCCCCCACATCCGAAATCCCATCCTGGTCAGTATCTGTCAGTTCATTTGTACCTGTTTCATCAAGTAATCTTATCTGCCACCCTTCTCTTGTTCCATAAGTTGTAATATCTAAGGTATCGTTTGAATTTCCGTTGTTTTCCACAATCATTAAATACCTTATGGGCTCTCCAGCATAAGTGGAGTCATAGTGGTCAGGATATATCCTCACAGCAGGAACCGGAATCACCACAGTGATTATAACTGCAGAATCCTTAACAGTGGAGTTGTTTACAGAATATGCCCAGATAATCGTGGTATCCGCATCTCCCGCCATTGCATCAGAAGGAGGAGTGATTTCAAACACTAAACTTTTGGTTCCTCCTTCAGGATTTACCTCTCCAATATCTACAAACCCATCATGATTGGTATCCTTTAAAGGATTCATATTCATATCCAGAAGTCTTGTATTCCATCCAGGTTTTGTACCCTTTGTCTCTATGTTTATTACATCCTTTCCAAACCCATTGTTTGTTACAATTAAAGTGTATCTTATTTCCTCTCCAGGATAGGTTGAATCTATCTGGTCAGGTTCTATGGTAATAGAGGGACCATAATAAATTCTTGTTTCAAAAAGAACCGGAAGTTCTGCCGCATTTTCAAATCGTAAAAAAGCCCTATACTGAATATATCTTGAGTTTGTCAACTTTCCATTGTAATAATCGGGAACTGATTGACCTTTATTTAAAAGAATCCAGTCAGTCCAGGAATCATCAGGTTCTTCTGTATTTCCGGTTCTTATTGCGAGGTCAACCCTTGAGTTTCCAGGGGTGCTATCTATCCATGTTACCACATCCCAGTTTACGGTATCTCCGGCATCAAACACAGAGGAGGTATAATCTTCATAGTTCTCTCTGGTATAGGTATTCCCCACTTCCCAGAATATAGAGTGATGGTCAGTATGGTTGGGAACCTCTATTATCTTTTCAAAAATAGGTCCTAACAAAAGCCCACTGTATCCTCCCAAGGTTATCCAGTCGTTTACAAAGATATCAAGGTCTCCATCCTTATTGAAATCTGCAATAAGACCTCCACTCATGGACCATTTTTTGGGACCCAAGGAGATTTTATTATCATCCGAAAATTTGCCGTTCTCATTTATGTATACCCATATCGGACTCAAATATGTTTGGTCTTCTGCATTTCCAACAAAGAATACTAAATCCAGCCATCCATCTCCATTTATATCTGCTGCTGCACTCCCACCGAAGCACTTTCCTGAATTGAGGGTCTCCGGAGCAGAAAAACTTCTATTACCCTCTCCATAATAAATATATGCCACATCCACCTGTTGTAATCCAGTGAACACCAGATCAAGCCATCCATCCTTGTTAAAATCTGCCACTGTTAAGCCGTGAGCATTTGGCTGCAGATACATCAACTCAGTTCTATTTGTGATGTTGTATCCATTGGGTCCTCCCCAGTATATATAATGAGGATAAGGTTGAAAAGGTTCATTGCTTGAAAGATAGTTTATAACTACAATGTCATAATATCCATCCTTATCCAGGTCTGCAATTTCAAAGTTATGTCTTGGTATGGTTGCAGGAAGAATCGTTACACTATCATAAGAAAGAGTGGAGTCTCCCCAAAAGATTCCAAAACTGGAATAACAATCAGGATATCCTCCGTGAATTATCTCAAGCCATCCATCTCTATTTAAATCAGCCACGGTTAATGCTTCAACCTGTGAAGCACATTCTCCTATTACTCGATAGTTCTCTACCGCTGGGCCGGTATCTGTTCCCCAGAAAAGCGTGATTCCTCCTTTATCTTCTTTTCCATACAGCCTATAGTTTTGAAGTAACAGCTCTGGGTTACCATCAAGGTTTAGGTCGCATCCTACTACATTTGCACCACCTCCGGTGGGATACGAAATCCTTCTATTAGGCAAGAAATAATCTCCTTCGCCACCGCCAAGATAAAGATATATTGAGTCCTTTATTAAAACATTTCCGAGAGTTACAATATTTGCTGTCACCTCATCCATCCACCCGTCATTATTAAAATCCCATCTATGGATCCACTCTATGTCTCCTGGTAATGAATCATGGGATGCCCGATATGTGGCATATATATTATGTTCGTATATTCCATCCTTAAAATCTTCCTGGGTTGTCTCTACCCATACCCCTCTTTGCGCTATAAGTATCAAGAAAAAT
>CAZUTC010000103.1:0-3983 GCA_964623485.1 uncultured bacterium
AATTATTTTAATAGGCTATGGAAAGAAATTTACTTACAAAGTGCATTTAAAGACTGACCTAAGAAAACTTAATAGAACTCCTTGTTTCGTTTTCTGGCTTACAGCAGGGAGCTTACTTTGACGAATGGTCTTACCTTTATGATTCTGGTAACATTCGAAGTTAAGGAAACCGGGTATTAAAGATGAGATTTGCTGGCAGACAGATTGGAGGGAGGCTCAAATCCTGAAGAATATAATGGGAGAATGGCAACATGTTTATAATGTTAAAAGACCTCATTTTGGTGAAAGTATGAACTGAAAGAGACGCGTAGAAAAGTTGAATGAATACTGCTATAACTTAAACGAAAAGTTCGCGATGTTTCCGGGGTATTATATTAGATGAGGTAAGTTCGGATATAATTACTTCATGGGGTGGTAACAAACTCCCGGCCTATGACAACATAAAAGTAGGCAAATTTATTCCCTTGACTTTTGGCAAATTCTGAGTAAATATATATAACATCAAACCAAGAGAAAGGAGATAAATATGGGAAAATCTTTAAGAAAAAAACCAAGCGAAGCACTTAAGCCGTATAATGTCAAATACATTGAGAATCCAAGTCAAAGGGAATTAAGAGAGCTTGCATTGAAGTATACCCCTGCAGTTTTTGTAACCGCATACCAAAACTTGGATAAAATAACCCGGAAAAAGGCAAGAGAGGCAAGATATACTTACATAATTGCTCCTTCCTCTGATGCTCATCTCTATTCAAGCAAGGTAATAGACCCAGAGAAGGCAGAAAAACTCATAGAAAGACAAAAGAGATATATAGAAGATAAAGGAACTTTGATTCAGATAGATGGATATCTTGGAATAGAGAAGGGTTACGCAGTAAAAGTTCAATGGCTTTATACCTTAGAGGGAGCAAATGTTGCAGGAATGCAACAGGTTCTTTCATTCCCAAGGGAAATGGTGGAGGAGGAAACCGAACTAAAACATCCATTTGTTCCCTTCATGAGAGTAGTAATGACCCCTGGTTTTTTTCTTGATGATATGCCGGGCAATATGGCGGTTCTCGTGGACCTTGAAAACTGGACAACCTATGTAATGGGTTCAGATTATTTTGGAGAAAGTAAAAAGGGAATGTTAAGAATGTTGAATGAATTGGTCTATGAAAGAGGCGGTTTGGTCCTTCATGCAGGTGCAAAAATAGTGAAGATAGGAAACGAAAAGGTAACCTTAGGTGTAATGGGTCTATCTGGAACCGGGAAAACTACCACTACATTTTCAAAGCAGGGAGAGGTGACCCAGCCCTTGCAGGATGATATGGTATGCTTCTGGCCAGGTGGGAAATTCACAATAACTGAAAATGGTTGCTTTGCTAAAACCTTTGGCCTCACAGAGGAATCAGAACCGGTTATATATAGGGGAACCATTCTCCCCACAGCATGGGTAGAGAATGTTTATATGAACCCTGACGGAACATTCGATTTCTCCAAGCAGATTTTAACACCTGAAGAGGTAGAGAGATTAAAAGATGTACTGATAGAAACCGGAGCTCCTCCTGAAAATGTAGAGGCCTATATACGGGGAGATGTAAAAATAGAAGAAATAGTGGATGAGTACAATATCCCAAAAGATGGATGGGATTTTGTGGTGTGGACCCAGAATGGTAGAGCAATAATTCCATTAAAAGAGATAGAAGGAGCAGCAGACCCCCACGAGGTTCCTCCGGTTAAATTTATGGGGATTTTAAACCGGGACGAAGGAAGGGATGCGGCAACCCCTGGAATTGTAAGGTTTAAATCTCCTGAACAAGCAGCGGGTTATTTTATGCTTGGAGAAACCTCAAAAACATCTGCGGCAGGAAAGGAAAGAGGAAAAACAAGGTCTCCCTTCACCCAACCCTTCTTCCCACGAGCATATGGATTGCAGGCAGAACGCTTTTCCGAACTTGCAGCACAAGTTCCTGAACTTGTTAACTGGATGATGAATACAGGGTATATTGGGGGAGATGAAAAGGACGAAAAAGAGAAAAAAGCCATAAAAGTAAAGATTCCCCATTCCTCTGCAATGCTTGAAGCGATGCTTAAAGGAGAAATAAAATGGAAGGAGGACCCGGATTTTCATTACTTAATAGTAGATGTAGAAGCTCCGGAGAATGCCTCTCTGCTTAATAAGGTCCCTGCAGAAATCTTAAATCCAAGAATCTTTTATGAGAAGACCCAAAGGATGAACGAATACCGAGAATGGGTTGCCAGGATGAAAAAAGAGAGAAGAGAGTTCCTGGAAAGATATAAGGTAAGAACTGAGATAATTAAGGAGACAGTTCCAGAATGATACCTCTATTTCTCTTAATTTTTTATATACCTGTGACAAAATGGGTATCTCCCGAAGGTTCAATCCCACTTACTTACACTCAGTACATCTCCCAGAATTTACCAAAACCCTTTGAATACGAGAAAAAATACCGTTCCTTGAATAGAAGCTCTAATATTATTTTGATTCTATGTGAAAAGGAATTATCAAATGCACTTGAAGAGGAGATAAACGAATATATCCAGACCCTGGAAAGTAAAAACTGGGAAGTAATCTTGTATGAGGTAAACGGAGGAACTCCAGAGGAACTAAAAGAGTTTATAACCGAGATTTTCCAATCCACATGGGCTGAGTTGGACCTGGTATTCATGATAGGTAAGTTACCGGTCGCATGGTTTCAACTTATAGATGATTGGGACAATGATGGAGAAAGGGATGAGGACGATTGGTATGAGGAGTTTCCCTGTGACCTTTTTTATGAAGATATAGATGGCTTCTGGGCAGACAGTTTAAAAAAAGCAGGAGATAACCTTATTCCTGGGCATGATGGAATATACGATACTCATTCTGGAAGCATTTACCCTGAAATAACTGTTTCAAGATTGTATCCGGTATCTTCCTTTTCCTCTCAAGATATTCCCCTTTTTAAAAATTATTTTAAAAAACTCAAAAAATATAGGGAAAAAACAGATACTCTCCTTCATCGGGCACTTTTATATATAGATGATGACTGGCGTTATTGGGCATCTGAGTACTCCCATGATATGGAGGAGTTGTTTGAAGAAAGAACCGTGATCTCAGACCCTGAAGAGACCATTGCCTCAGATTATAAGAATAGACTTTCTCAGAATTACAAATGGGTTTCAGTTTTTGCCCACTCCTCTCCCCATGTACATGGATTTAAATATAACAATGGAAACTCCTGGAGTTGGATATATGCCTCTGAAATTCCTTCCATAGACCCGAAGGCATACTTTTACAATCTTTTTGCCTGCTCTAATTGTAGATATGTGGAAACAGGTTATATGGGAGGGAAATATATCCTGGCTCCATCTTATGGTCTCTCTGCTGTAGGAAGTGCAAAAACTGGAAGTATGCTATTTTTTTATGACTTTTACCATGCAATGGCATCTGGGAGAACGGTTGGAGAGGCACTTAAAGAATGGTTTAGAAAAAGAGATTTAACCCAACCTTGGCAACGTTCCTGGTTTTACGGGATAACTCTTCTTGGGGATCCTTCCCTCTCTCCTATAGAGGAACCACCTCAAGGCATAGAAGAAACTATAGCAGAGAAATATAAGAATAACCCTGTTCTTTTTGGATTTAAGTTTAAAAAAGAGATTCCATCTGAGATAAAAATCTATTCACCAGATGGTCGGTTGATAAAAAAGGCTAACTCTCCATTTTATATCCAACTGCCTAATAAGGGAGTGTATTTTTATGAGTACCAACTAAAAGGAAAAACCTTTAAAGGGAAGATAGTTTCTTTCTAATTTAAAGTAAGAGCTTTACTTTATATCTCCTTTGTGAGTTCTATAAATCTTCGATAGGGTATTGCGGTCCAGCTTTCTGCCTGAGCTGCACCCATTGCAAGGCTTATCATAGAGACCTTTGCTGCTGTCTCCTCATTCGGTGCTTCATATATACTCATTACATCATAAGGTCCCAGAAGGGCATAATGACC
>CAZUTC010000103.1:3993-5706 GCA_964623485.1 uncultured bacterium
CCTAAGAACCTCACTTCCGGACATTTCTTCTTAACTTTCTCTAACCACTTCTCTCCTATTTTTGCTCTCTGTTTCATTTTTTTTGATATATCCGGAGAAAATTTTGTCATTAAAATAAATGTAGGCATATACACCTCCTTTTTTAATTTAAAATTATATTTCTTTATTCTTTCAAGTCAATTTATAAAATTAATTATTAAGAAGATTCGGCAGATTCGCAAACTGTTCGGTAAATACATTTTTCACATTCAGTCTTTCTTGAGGACTTATAAAAAGGCTTAGAGGAGTCCAGTATCTCTCTTAATGTTTTAAAGAGTATATTAGTAAAAGTAGAAAACTGTTGTGATTTTTGATTTTTCCCCTTATCAAATAGGTACTGTATCTTAAGATTTTTAAGGTCGTAAATGGCAGCATTTTTATCCTCTATCCCCACTTTATCAAATAGATAAAGATAAAAGTAAAGTTGAAGTGTGGCACTCCACTCAGGGCTTAAAAAGGAGTCTTTTTGGAAAAAGCGGTCCAGTTGCCTTCTCAAATTTATTCTTCCTGTTTTGTAATCTATTATTAGGTACTCCCTTCCCTCTACCTCATCAACTCTGTCGATCTTCCCTATCAAGGATATTTCTTTGCCATCTATTTTTATTTTTTTAGAAAAAGGCTTCTCCACCATAACCACTTTTATCCTTCCCTTTTTCATCCTCTCAATTTCTTGCTTAAAGAAATAGACAAGAAATGCTCTAACCGTGTTCCTGGTGAGAAGAGTAAATCCTTTTAATTGTTTCTTTAAAAATCTTTGTGAAGAAAAAAACTTTTCATCCACCACTCTGTATGCTTCTTTTAATGCATAACTCAAAAATTTTCTTGGGGATGTCTCGAAGGAAGTTAAAATCTCTTTTCTTTCATAAATTTCCTTTAAAATTTCATGAATAAAATTACCTATCCATAAGCCTTTTATAGGTTCCTCAACCTCCTCCGGAGGTTTAAGACCCAGAATGTAGGAGAAGTAAAACTCAAGAGGACATCTTAAATATGTAATAAAGGATTTTGGAGAAAATTCCAATCCTTCAAGTTTTTTTAATGTTTCTTCATCCTTTTCTATAACAAAATCCCCAAATACTACTGGAGAGGGTTTTAAATTTATTCCTATCTTTTCTATTTTCGCCTCTTCCATGGAGACTCCTTTTACCTTCTCCTCCTCCCATAGCATCTGCTCTATGAATCTACTTCTGGATGCCTTTTTTTCATAAGTCTCTCCCGACCGATAGAAAAGCCATACTTCCTCTGCACTTCTTATCAATCGATAGAAATTATAAGCATAGACAGATTCTCTATCTTCGTTTGTGGGAAGTCCAAGAAGTTTTCTCACTCGGTAAGGGAGAAATGGATTTTCTTTTTCAGCTCCTGGCAACAGCCCTTCATTTACATCCGGGACTATCACTTTTGAAAATTTAAGAGTCCTTGTTTCCAGCATTCCCATTACCTGGATGCCTTTTAAAGGTTCTCCTTCAAATGGAATTTTTTCATTTTCTATTATATCTGTAAAGATAGTATATAAAGCCTTAGGATTAGATAATCTCTCCTTAAATATCTCTTCCTTTCTCCCTGTTTCTTTTATCGCATCAAGTATTAAAAACAATCTATAAAGCTACTCTCCTTCCACCGGGGTTTTAAAGAATCCACTATTTTGTGCTAGCCATGATAATAAAGACTCAA
>CAZUTC010000104.1:0-5603 GCA_964623485.1 uncultured bacterium
TCAAATGCGGCTGCAATTCTTATAATTTTCACATCTCCGAGGCCTTTTATTGAAAGAAATTTCTCAAGGGGCTGATTTGCCATTCCTTTGAATGAACCGAACCTGTCAAGAATTTCCTTTGCTATCTCCTCTGCCGATTTCCCCTTTATTCCGGTTGATATAAGGATCGCAAGCAGTTCTGCATCCGTTAACTTCTCGGGACCGAGTTCCCTGAGCTTACCACCCGGGTGTCTCCATTTTGGCTTCATTATTTAAAATACAGATAAATACCAAAAAATCAAGATAAGCAGGATTTATATTTGATTTTTCTTGATTTCAGAATAAAATTATTCAAAAGGAGGAAAAATGGAGATATTTCTGGATACCGGTAATTTAAAAGAAATAGAGGAGGCAGTGTCTTATGGAGTTGTTTCCGGAGTAACCACAAATCCTACCCTTCTATCAAGAGAGGAAGGGGATTACAAAGAGATTTTGAAAAAGATATGTGACCTTGTTAAAGGTCCGGTGAGCGCAGAGGTTATATCCACTGATAAAGAAGGAATGGTAAAAGAAGCAAGGGAATTAAAAAAATTAAGTGAACATATAGTAATAAAGATACCCTGCATTGAGGAGGGAATAAAGGCAGCATATGAACTTGAAAAAGAGAAAATTCCAGTAAATATGACCCTTGTATTTTCTCCACTCCAGGCATTACTGGCAGCCAAGGCAGGAGTCTCCTATGTCAGTCCCTTTGTAGGAAGGCTTGACGATATAGGTCATGATGGGGTGAGTATTGTGGAACAGATACTCACCATTTTTAGAAACTACGGGTTCTCAACCAAAATAATATTCGCAAGCGTAAGGCATCCCAACCATGTCCTCTGGGCTGCAACCGCAGGGGTTGATATAGCAACAGTACCTTATAAAGTGTTTAAACAATTGATCAAACATCCACTCACAGACCGGGGTCTTGAGAGATTTTTAAAAGACTGGGAAAAAGTAAGAAAAGGCTAAGGTCTTTCTATTATAATGGTCTCCCCTTCCTTCACAGAAGAAAAGATAGAAGGATTACCCTTTATTTTAGCAAAAACATTCACTTCACTGTATGCGGTGATCTCTTTTCGTTTAGACTTTGGTGTTTTCCCATAAAATATGCAAATAGAGGGCTCCTCAATCCAGAACCCAATCTCTCCCTTCTTTACGGTAATTCTTGGATTCTCTGCAGGGATTTCAAAGGGGACCCCAAAATAAATCTCCTCCCCCCATTTCTTAACCTCTCCAGAAATAGGCAATGCCTCCATAATTTTTTTAACCGTCAAAGGATTCTCCAAAGTAAGCTCTGCTTTAACCTTTCCAATACTTTTTGATTTTATAACAATATTTCCCGTGATTCTTGTAATTGTCCCAAACTCCTTTCCCGAGATATGAAGTAAAGGATACGCCTTGTCTTTCCAGAACAGGGCAAAAAACTCGGTTTCCACCTCAGTCCTTACAACATCTGCTATAAATGTAAAGGTCTCCCCGGTATCCAGGGTTTGCCTTACTTTACACTCAATATGTCCCATACTTTCTCCTATTCTTGGTACCGCTACTTTCTTTGAAGGTACATAAGTTATCCCCTTCACAGAGCTTTTGTCAACCTTTTTCCCTGATTTAGTACCCACATACCATACCACCTTTAAAAGCCTCACCCCTGGCACATTAAGCACAAACTCCCCTGTCTCCCTTATATTTTTTGCAGTAAGATGGTTCTTTTCCAAAGCAATCATAAGCATAGGAGGATCTTCACTTAAAGGAGTTACCCATGCGACTGCACAGGCATTTGGTTTATTATCAATTGATAAAGAGGTCAATATAAAGGTATGCATGGGGTGAATAAGTTTGTAGAATTCATCTTCCAATACCTTTCTACCCATATTTCCATTATACATGATTTTTTTTAAAAGTCAAGTTTTGTATCTATGAAACTTTCAAAACAGGAGAGGTTTCAGAAAGAACTTGACAAAATTTAAAAATTTGCTATAATTAGAAAGCGCTCTATAGACAACACCCCTCCCCTAACATAACCCCTCCCGCGGGCGAGTGGTTCCCCCTCCCTCGCCCGCGTTTTTATTTTATTGACTTTTGATAAGTTCTTTGTATGATTTTAAAGGTGACCCCTAAGGTGATCATACTTGTAGGTCCTGGGACAAATTGTGATGAAGAAACCTTATTTTCCTTAAGATACTTGGGAGCCGAACCTTATGTATATCTTCTCCGGGAAATAAAAAAGAACCCTAAAAAAATCCATGATTTTGGGGCAATAGTAATCCCTGGAGGATTCAGTTATGGAGATTATGTAGCAGCAGGAAGGATGTTTGCAAGGGAAATGGAGCTTTTTCTTGGCAAAGAGTTAGAGAGGTTTTTAAAAAAAGGAGGATTTATACTGGGAATATGCAATGGGTTCCAGATTCTTGTTTCCTCTCTGCTTCTTCCTGGACTAAAGGAATGGTTTCTACCACCTCGGGTATCTTTAATTTCAAATGATTCCATGCAGTATGAGGATAGGTGGGTATTTTTAAGGGTAGAAAAAAAGGATGTTTTTTGGTTTAAAGGTCTACCCTCGGTGATAGAGCTTCCGGTGGCTCATGCAGAGGGGAAGTTCTTTGCACCCAAACCCACCATACAGGCATTAAAGAGAAATAAACAGATAGCATTGAGATATGTAATGCCAGATGGTACTTATGCAAAATATCCATACAATCCTAACGGAAGTTTAGAAGGAATTGCAGCTATAACAGATAAAACCGGTCAGATTCTTGGTATGATGCCCCATCCTGAAAGATTCTTCTTTTCTGAACAAAATCCCTTAAGAGACTCTATCTATCCTTGGGGAAGAAAGATATTTGCAAATCTTATAAAAGAGATTAAAAGAATCTAACCTTTATAGTAAAATTCTGGTCTTCTATCATTTATTACATGATTAAATGGGTTTATTTTTTTATTCCTTGAAAGAGAAAGATTTATTTCTATTTCCCATAGTCCTACTGCCTCTTCTGAAACCCTTAAAACAATATCTCCTTTTGGATTTGTAATTTGGCTTTTACCGGTAAAGACCATTTTTTCTTTCTCCACCTCTTCCTCTCCAATGCGATTTGCTGTAATTATAAATACCCTATTCTCCAATGCTCTTGTTTTTACAACCTCTTGACAGTACGGTAAAACAAGATTAGAAGGATGGGCTATTATCTCTGCTCCTTTTAAAGCAAGGGTTCGGGTAGATTCCGGAAAAAAATAATCAAAACATATCATCATCCCTATTTTTACACCTTTCACATCAAACACCTGAAAGCCGGTATTTCCTGCACTGAATATAAGTTTTTCTTTATAAAAGAGGTGGGTTTTTCTATATTTCCCTATAAAACCATCTGGTCCTACAAGAACCGCTGTGTTGTATACTGAGCTATCCTCTCTTTCTGCGACTCCTGCGACTATATACATTTTTTTCTTTCTGGCTATATTTTCAAAAAACTCTACATCCCTTCCATGGGGTACCGGGGATGCCAATTCAAAAATTTCCTCTTTTTCTTTAAAAAGATACCCAGTCGTTGAAAGTTCAGGCAATACAATTATATCTGCAGTCGCATTTTTCAATATATCCTCAATTTTTCTATGATTATTTTGTATGTTTCTTCTTTCCGGGCTGAACTGAACTAAGCCTACCTTTACTTTATCCTTTTTGTAAGTCCGTTTTTCCATGCCTTCTCTACTTCTTCAACCTTGATGGTGAAAGAAAAATTTTTATTCTCAAAAATTATTAGATTATCTTTTCTAACCTTTCCTATTAAGGCAAAGGATGCTCCTTGCATCTCTTCTTCAAAATCCTTTTTATTTTCTTCTGAAACCTCTGCTATTATTCTCCCCTGGGATTCAGAGAAAAGCAAAAGGTCGTCTCTCACATTGCTTCTTAGAGGAATATTGGATAGATTCAGTTCTACCCCCCTTTTTCCTCCTATGCACATTTCACAAATTGCAACTCCTATCCCTCCCTCAGAGATATCGTGTAAGGAACTTACAAGCCCTTTTCTTATGGCGTTTTCCAATTTTTTATAATTTCTAATAAAGGCTTGGTGTAGAACCTTAGGAACATTTTTCCCATATTTATTCTTATAGAGGGCGATCATACTTCCTCCGGTTTCCTCAGCAGTTTCCCCTATTATATATATTAAGTTTCCCTCTCTTTTAAGATTTGAAGAGATAACATTTGAAACATCGGGAATTATTGTAACCCCGGAAACGAGAATTGTAGTGGGGATATTTATTTTTTTATTTTGAAGAACAAAGAAGTTATTAAGGCTGTCCTTTCCGGAGATGAAGGGGATCCGGTAAAAAAGTGCGGTATCTTTCAGTCCCTCTGCTGTCTTTGTGATCTCTCCGAGAATATAGGGATCCTGGGCATCTCCTGCACAGAAATTATCAAGAAGGGCTATTCTTTCAAGAACCCCTCCAACACATAGAAGATTTCTCACCACTTCATCCACTACTGCACACCCCATACGATAGGGATCGTAAAGTCCATACAATGGATTTAGCCCTTCACTCACTGCTATTCCTTTGTCAGAGTAGTATAAAGGTTTTAAAACCACAGCATCCATAGGAGCATCATTTTTACTTAAAGGTTTGAGGAATGTCCTTCCTCCCACCTCATGGTCATACTGCTTTATCACCCATTCTTTACTTGCAACAGTGGGATGGGAGAGTATCCAAATTAAGGCATCTTTCTGGTCAGGTATCCTGGGCAGTTCTTCCTCCTTTACCCTTGGTTTTATATAGGCGGTTTTCTTGGGATATGGAATTCCATGGTGGAGAAACTCCATATCCAGTTCCCCCACCTTATGGTCTTTATAAAAAAGAAGAAGTTTTTTATTACCTGTTACCTCTCCTATTTCGGTACATTCAATTCCAATCTCTTGGGCGAGTTTTTTAAGTTTTTCTCCTTTTGTAGTAAATATAACCATTCTTTCCTGAGACTCCGAAATCCATATCTCGGTATAGGAGAGCCCTGTGTATTTTAAGGGCACCTTGTCAAGATGCACTCGGGCTCCGGTGTTTGCGGTCATTTCTCCTATAGCGGATGAAAGCCCTCCTCCTCCACAGTCAGTGATTGCCTCTATAAGATTTTTTTCTGCTGCCAGGAGTATAAAATCTCTTAAAACCTTTTCCTCTATTGGATTCCCTATCTGGACGGCACTTCCATACTTGGTTCTTGTCTTATCCTTTAAGGGTGCAGATGAAAATGTAGCTCCATGTATTCCATCCCTTCCGGTCTTTGCTCCCACAAGATAAATTTTTTGCCCTTCTTTTACCTCTTTTTTTATATTCCTTTTCTTTATTAACCCAACAGTGCCAACAAACACTAAAGGATTATATAAAAAATGGTTATTAAAAAATATGGCTCCGGATGCAGTGGGAATACCCATTCTATTTCCGTAATCCCTTACTCCCCTTACCACCCCCTTAAGTATTCTTTTAGGGTGCAGGATATCGGCTGGAATCTCTTTTAAAGAAATATCAGGCATTGCAAAACAGAATACATCTGTATTAAGTATAGGTTTTGCCCCTACTCCGGTTCCCAAACAGTCCCT
>CAZUTC010000105.1:0-5440 GCA_964623485.1 uncultured bacterium
TTTGGGCATTATACACTTTTTACAAAACATAACCTATTATAATCTAACAATTTTTTTATGTCAATTGTTATAATATTCAGTAAAAGCAGTTAACAATCTCATCCATCTCTTTTATTATTTCTCTATTCTTTTGGAATGCATTTCCTATTACAATGAAGTCTGCTCCTGATTCTATGAGTTCATGGGCTGTTTTTTTATTCCTTATTCCTCCCCCTACCATTAAAGTGACATCTATCTTCTTTTTTAGTGTTCTAATCATCTGTGGGGGTATGGAGTTTTCTGCACCACTTCCTGCATCAAGATAAATGAGTTTTAACCCCAGGTATTGACCTGCGAGAGCATGGGCAAGGAGAATATCCGGTTTATCCCTTGGAATTGGTCGTGTATTACTCATAAACTCAACGCTGGTCTGCTTCCCCGACTCTATGAGAATATACCCAGTTGGTATGGGTTCTATCTTAAAGTGGTATATCAATGGGGCTGCCCTTACCTGTTCTCCTATAAGGAATTCAGGATTTCTCCCACTCAGGAGTATCATAAAAAGAATAGCATCTGCATATCTGGATACTTGATGAGAACCTCCTGGAAATATTATCACCGGCTTATTTATATTTTCCTTTACAACTCTCACAAATTCGTCGAATTCTGGGGATAAAAGTAAACTGGTCCCCACCAGAACTCCGGATGCCTTTGAAACATTTATCTTCTCCATCATGCTTTTTATTTCTCTTTTTTCTATTCTGTCCGGATCTAAGAGAAGAAAATAACCAGGGATATTTTTTAAAATACTCTTCCAGACCATCCCTTTCCTCTCTTCTTAAAAAGTGTAGAGAATTTATTTATGGTTTCAAGTTCTTTTAAAAGCATATTCACATCATGAGGGGTGGTTCCACTTCCCTTTGCTATTCTTGCTCTTCTCGAGCCATTTATTATGGAAGGATTTTTTCTTTCTTCAGGAGTCATGGAAAGAATTATAGCCTCTTTTCTTTTTAACTCATCCTCCGAAATCTCCTGGTGCTTAAGCTGAGGAAACATTGAGACAATTTTTGAAATTCCTCCCATTTTTTTAAGAGATTTTATCTGTTCTAAGAGGTCCTCAAAATTTATTTTACCTTCAAGGAGTTTCTTTTCCGTTTTTTTTCTTACATCCTCTGTGATTACCCGTTGCACCTCCTCCGCAATTCCCTTGATATCGGGCTCTCCCATTATCCTAACGGCTATCTTTTGAGGGTCAAAAATCTCCAGCATATCTATTCTTTCTCCAGTTCCCACAAAAAACACCGGTTTTTGAGTAATTGCTCGAAAGGATAATACCACTCCTCCTCTTGGGTCTCCATCCATCTTGGTAATTATCCCACCATCTACTCCTACTTTTTTTTCGAACTCCTCAGCCTGTCTTAATGCATCCTGCCCGGTTAATCCATCTATTACAAGAATGGTGTATTCAGGTTTTATTCTTTCCTTTATCTCTTTTATCTCCTTCATCATCTTCTCGTCTATATGTAACCTTCCTGCAGAGTCTATTATAACAACTCGGTTGCCATTTTTTTGAGCATGTTCTAAAGATTTAATACAGGTAAGCATATCATTTTCAAGTTGAGCAAAAAAGCATGCCCCTACTTTTCTTGAAAGAAGGTATAACTGTTTGGCAGCAGCAGGTCTCTTGGAATCTGCGGGAACCAGCAAAGGCTTCTGGGTTCTCCAGAGATAGGCAAGTTTTGCAGCGGTTGTTGTTTTTCCAGTACCAGAAAGACCAACAAGCATAATCACGGATGGAATCCTTTTAAACTCTATCTTGGCAGGCTTTTTACCTATAAAATCAACCAATTCTTCATAAACCATTTTCATAACCTGTTTCCCAGGTGATAGTTTTGATGAAACATCCATTTCCTCTATCCTTTTCCTTATTCTTTCAACAAAATTTTTTGTGACTTGATAATGTACATCTGCTTCGAGAAGCATTCTTCTTAATCCCCTGCTAAATTCATCAAGTTCTTTCTTGGATAGCTTTCCATATCCCGTTATTCTCCTTTTGAGTTTTTGAAACGAGTCCTGTATAAGTTCAAACATTTTTTATGCTTTCCACAACCTTCTTATAATCTTCATTTTTAAATATGGCAGATCCCACCACTGCTATTTCAACTCCTGCTTTCTTAACCGCGGATGCATTTTCGGGTTTTATACCTCCATCTGCAGAAATAAAGAAATTCCTTTCTTTATATTTTTCTTTAAATTTTTTTATCTTTTCGAGTACCCTCTCTATAAGACTCTGCCCCCCAAATCCCGGAAATACCGTCATAAAAAGAACCTCATCCACATGCTTTAAAAAAGGTTCAAGGAGTTCTACCGGAGTATCAGGATTTATAGCCACTCCAACCTGTTTTTTCCTTTTTTTTATCTTCAATGCAAGGTCTTCAGAATAATGAGTTTCTATATGATAAACCACTGCATCGGATCCTGCTTCTATAAACTCTTCAAAATACTTTGATGGATTGTCTATCATCAGATGAGACCTTATTGGAAGGGATGTTAGTTTTCTCACCGCCTTTACAATGGGGACTCCGAAACTTATATTGGGAACAAAGTTGCCATCCATTATATCAAGATGGAATCCATCAACCCCTGCTTCTTCTGCTTTTTTTATTTCCTCTTTTAAAATAGAAAAATCGCAGTTTAAAATGGATGCATAGACCTTCATCTCTCCTTTCCCACTATGAGATGTACCGTGTCTCCCTTTTTAATCTTTGCTCCAGGTTTTGGTGTTTGAATTATTACTATTCCTCCTTGTCCCTCTACTTCTATCTCTCGCACACTCCCCAAGACAAGAGAGTCATCTCTTAATATCTCTTTAGCCTTTTCAAAATCTACTCCTTCAAGAACTGGCATAACCATTGTGGCTGAGGTATCCATGGTGGAAACCGTGAGTATTATGGGAGTTTTGGGAAGAACATATATTTCAGGTGTAGGCTTCATTGCTATAACTCTTCCCTCTTCTATGGTATCGGTCATTACGCTGTCTACCCTTGCAACTCTAAAACCCCTTGATTCTGCTATCTTCATTGCCTGCTCTAATCTCAAGCCAAGCAAATATGGAACCCTTATTCTTTCCCTTCCCTTACTTACCGTTAAAAACACTATTCTTCCTTTTTTTACGATGGCCCCTGGTTTTGGTTTTTGGCTTATGACTACTCCCTTGGGTTTTTCAGGATCCGGAATCTCCTCATGACACACTGCCCCGAGTCCTTTATCTTTGAGTTTTTCCTTTGCCTCTTCAAAATAC
This sequence comes from uncultured bacterium, assembly GCA_964623485.1. Taxonomy (GTDB): domain Bacteria; phylum Hydrothermota; class Tepidihabitantia; order B3-TA06; family CAYQJV01; genus CAZUTC01. Next base: position 3,281 of record CAZUTC010000105.1, read on the forward strand.
AGCCCTATAACTGAGGGAACCTCTGTTTCTGCATACTGTCTTGTTACCAAGGGCATAACAATGTAGTTACCTATTAAAACTCCAAGCACAAGGAAAACTATTATTCCTGCTATTCCAGACAGTATATAAAACAAAAGAGATACCTTTTGTTTCATTCTATAACCGTTGCTACAACCAGATTTATTTTGGTTCCTTTTTTCACCTCTTTCCCTGGTAAAGGATTTTGAGATATTACAGTTCCCTTATAATATTCGGTGCTTATCCTATATTTTATTTTACCAACCTTCAATCCAGCACTTTCTATTATATCCTTTGCAATTCCCAGTTTCTTCCTTCTTACATCTGGAACCTTAACTATTTCTGGTCCCATACTTACAAACAGCCTTACTCCTTTTCCTTTTTCAAGCTTTGTTCCTGCCTGAGGTTCTGTCTTTATGCATAGGTCAGGCTGGAAAGTATCATACTGAGATACAATGTCCTGAACAAAGAATCCTGAATCCTGAAGTATGCTTATGGCTTCCCTCATTCCCATTCCCTTTACATCCGGAACGGTTGCAGAGGGTCTCCCTTTACTCAGATAGACCTTTACCTTTTCTTTTCTCCTGTAAGGTTCTCCAGGTTCTGGAACCTGCTCTGCAACAAGACCCTCTTCATAGTCCGAGGGCACCTTTCCTTTCACTACAATCTGAAATCCCATGCTCTCTGCTATTTTAAGGGCATCCTCCAGGCTCTTTCCCCTTATGTCCGGTAATTTACCCTTTGGAGAAAAAAGTGGATACACCATCGCAAAGAAAAGGAGAAGTATCATTCCTAAAGAGACCACAATTGATGTTAAAAATGAAATAAGGAATGACTTCCAGTAATCACTCATTTATAACCCCAAAAGAAAAAAGACTTTTATCCCAGTGGATGTATCCGTGAAATGGGCTGCTATTTTTGAGCTTGTTACCTTTACCATATAAAAAGAGTACTCTTTAAGAGCTTCCATTGGGTATTTCCATGTATAGATGGTATCCTCTGGGATTTCAGAAATTTCTTGAGTAATAATAACCTCACCCGGATTTTCAACCGAGCCTTCCATTAGAGTGAGGGTATAATTGGTTAAAAGCTTTCCTTCTAAATCTACAGCACCCTTCCATTTCACTACAAGGGAGTCCTCCTTATACACCGTATCCGAAGGAGCTACAAATATAATTGTGGAAGGAGTATTCACTTCGGGTTCTGAAAATACTTTTGTCTCTCCTCCCTTCAGCAATGAAAGTCTATAATAGTATGTGGTTTGGGGTTTTATGCCCGCTGTATCTTTATCTACATAGCTCATTACTGTATCTATGGGAGAAACGGTATCCACTACCACAAACTTGTTCTTGCTTCCTTCACTTCTTTCTATTATAACTCCATCCCCATCAGGGGTCCTCACCATCCATGTCCATTCTATATGTATAAATCCATAGTCAGTATCATAAAGAGGGGCATCCACATGATATATCTCTGCAGTAGTCTTCACAGCTGCAGAAAGGGAGACATTAAGACCTGTTTCACACCCTAACCATACAAAAAAAACCCCTATACCTATACATGCTAAAAATATTGCAATGTATTTTCCCATTATACCTCCTTTTTAAATCTTATTTTTTATCTTACAATTAAATTCTCCTATGTCAAATAAATTTTTGACCCTTGTTTCTCTTGATTTTCTTATCTTAAAATCTCTATTCCTCCCTGGTTTAAGGTAAAAATCTTCCTGTTTTAAAAGATATTGAATAACTTGAAAAAATAGATGAAATAAAATAAAAACGTAAGAGTGAAATATTTTAAAAGTAGGACAACCCGAGATGCTTTTAGAGGTACAAAGTAAGTGGTATATTTAGGAAAAAAGAGTTTAAAAGAAGAGGTATTCTGCCCGATTTTCTCATGGATATGGTTATGGGAGTTAGATTTGAAGTTTGCTTATATATAGGGACTTTTGATAAGAAGAACTTACAGGAGATTTAAGAATCTCAAAAATAGATAAAGAATAAAATCCCTAACAATATATTTATGGAATTCTACATTGTCATAGGTCGGGAGTTTGTTACCATTCCATGAAGTAATTATATCCGAACTTACCTCATCTAATATAATACCCCGGAAACATCGCGAACTTTTCGTTTAAGAGTA
>CAZUTC010000106.1:0-5273 GCA_964623485.1 uncultured bacterium
GTGTAGGATTTTATCTTTTTTTATCTTCCGTTATAAAGGTTTCTTTTAATGATTTTTCTTTCTTAACCAGTATTTTTGCCGCTTCTTATCTTATTGGACTTGTGGTTGTTTTTCTACCAGGTGGAATTGGGGCTCGGGAAGGAGCTCTTGCATTCTTTCTTTCCAAAATAATGCCCGCTGAAATCGCAATATCCATATCCTTCTTACAAAGATTGTGGATGACAATTCCTGAAGTTTTAGGAGGCATAGTTGCATTAATTATCTTAAAAAGGAGGAAAAAATGAGTAAAAAGGAAGGGTTGTTTATAGGGATTCTTTTAATTTTAACCGGCATTCTTTATATAAATACCTTATCCCCCTCAGTGATGATAAAGGGGGATGATGAACTTATTGCAGGGTATCCTTTTAAAAATTTTGAAAAGGAATCTATTCTAAAAGAACATCAATTTCCTCTCTGGAACCCTTATATTTTTGGAGGACTCCCCTTTGTGGATGCTATCCATGGGGATATCTTTTATTGGACTGCATGGTTACGATTGGTTCTGCCTATACATACTACCATGGTGCTTCATTATATAGTACAGATAATACTGGCTGGGTTTTTTACTTATCTATTTTTAAAATCTCTTGGACTAAGAAAAAAAATAGCAGCCATTGGAGGAATAGCATATGCATTTACCGGATGGATAGTCTCTATGACTTTTGCAGGGCATTCTGCTAAAGTTACCGTGGCTTCTTTCCTTCCTTTTGTATTATATTTTTTAAACATAGGAATAGAAAATAAAAAAATAGTATATTTTCTCCTTGCAGGGCTTGGTATAGGATTAGGACTTCTTGTCCCCCATGTGCAGCTGGTTTATTATCTTCTTATGATTTCTTTTTTATTTACAATTTGGAAACTGTTTTTTCTCTGGAAGGATGAAAAAACTTTCAAAGAAGTTTTAAAATTATTTGTATTTTTTTGGATAGCAGTGGGAGTAGGTTTTCTAATATCTGCGGTACAGATTCTCCCTGGGTACTCTTATATTCCATTTTCCCCAAGAGCTGGAGCAGGAAGAGGATACGAGTTTGCAGTTTCGTGGTCTCTCCCTCCTTTGGAAATAATAGACTGGATAAATCCCAATTTCTCTGGAATACTGGAAAATTACTGGGGATTAAATGCATTTAAACAACACACAGAATATTTTGGTATAATAATACTTTTCTTTGCTATAGCCGGAATGATAATGAGGTGGAAAAACCGAAATGTAAGGTTTTTCACACTGTATACAATATTTGGACTACTCATGGCATTGGGAGGACATACCCCCTTCTACCGAATTCCATATCACCTATTTCCAATGATTTCAAAGTTTAGAGCCCCTGCACTTATATTCTTTACGGTTTCTTTTTCTTTTGTGGTGCTTGCAGCCTATGGAATAGGTGCAATCTCTAATAAAATAAGAAGAAAGGAAGAGAAAAAATTCAAGTACTTTGGATACATCTTCCTTGGCTTCCTTATAATACTTTTATTGTTTGTTCTTACAAAAGATGGATTTACAGGTGCTATAGGAAATATCATAAGACCTCTAATTGAAAAAAGTTATGGATCTCAGATGGCGAATCAAAAAATCATGCTTTTGGAAAATAACTATGGAAACATTGTTAAAGGCGTATTTACAGCACTCATCTTTACCTCTATAATATTTATTCTCTCTTTATTTTACATAAAGAAAAAATTAAATGAAAAACTGTTTTATGGAGCTTTGGGATTTCTTATTTTTGTAGACCTTTACATTATCGATAAAAACTTCATAAGAACAGTGGAAGAACCTTCAAGCTATTATGCAAAGGACGAAGTTGTAAGGGTTCTTGAAAAGGATAATACCTTGTACCGGGTATTTCCTCTTTACTATAGAGAAGATGATTATTTGATGCTTTATAAGATTCAAAGCCTTGGAGGATACCATGGAAACCAACTCAGAAGATATCAGGAATTTATCGGTGCCCCTCACACCATAATGTTTAGGGATTTTGAAAATCTGTTTTATAACAATTTCCTTAATCTTCTTAACACAAAGTACATAGTAGTTCCAATTCTCCCTTCTAAAATAGACCGTTATCCTCCCAACATTCAAATTATTCTCTTAAAACTCAAAAAGTTTCTTTCCAATCCAAGTTTTGAAAAGCTATTTACTGGACGAAAATTTGAGATATACAGAAACAACCAAAATTTACCCCGAGCATTTATGGTGTACAATTTTGAAGTAATATCCGAGGATTCATTGATACTCGAAAGATTAAAATCCTCTGAATTTGATCCTTCAAAAACAGTGATACTTGAAAAGCCTCCTCAAGTAAAACCCAAAATTACTGAAGATATAAAGTGGAGAATAAAAATAATCCGGTATCTTCCTAATAAAATAGAGATAGAGGCAGAAACAGAAGTTCCTGGATTTCTCGTATTAAGTGAAAATTGGTATCCGTTTTGGAAAGTAAAAATCGATGGAAAGGAAAAAGAAGTTTACAGGGCTTACTATACACTCCGAGCAGTGGAGCTTTCCAAAGGAAAGCACCGAATAATTTTTTATTTTGACTCTTTTTATTTTAACTATGGAAAATGGATAACTCTTTTTTCTCTCGTAGGTATAATTCTTTATGCCTGCATAGAAGGTTTAAAAATAAAAAGGAAAAGGTCTTAACTAAAAGTATATCCGAAGACCCACTCCTACATTCATATCCATTTGGGGAGGTAAAATATCTATTATAGGAGCAATCTCGGCAAATACTCCAATAGGACGATAGTAAATTTCAAATCCTCCGGCTACTCTCACTCCAATAAAAATCTCATTGGAGCTTCCTTTAACCCTTGCTCCTATCCCCACATAGGGAAGGAATTGAGCCTCCCTGGAAGGCTGGGGAAAGTGATAAAGATATGTGCCATGAAGATGAACATAATTTTTATAACTCCCTATTACCATATCGAACGCCTCCCTACGAGAGATCCAGTACTTAAATGTAATTCCCACCGGTGCACCCACCACAATCCCCATACCCGGACCAGGAGGAACCGCCCTTAAATAACCTACAAAACCTAAAAAAAACAGAAAGTATCTTCTCATTTTACCTCCTTTTTATTATTTTAAAAGAAACAAGAAAAATAGTCAAATTAAAAAAGATAACCCACACCTATCCGCCATAATCCCTGAGGGGCTTTGAATTGATACTCTGCTAATGGAAAGTATTCAAAAATAAGAAGAAGTGCTTTATTTTTATTCTCATACCCTGCCTCAAAATTCAAAACTATATTTGTCTGGGTAAATCCCTTTGGATTTTCTTCGTTAATCCACAAAGTAAAAAGAGTCTCTATACCTCCATTTATAAAAAATGCATTCTGAAAGTATAACCTCTTTTTAAAAAATATTCTAAAATCGTGCCACATATCTACTGAGTTTAAATAATCTATAACTCGGGAATGAGGATAGTAGGTATATGTAAACCTCCATGAATCACGGGTTATTCTCTGTTTTATAGGAAAAAAGGGAATATTTCCCATCCCAATGGAAAACCTATTAAAAACCACTTTATTACTATCCGGAGGTCTATCCACCGAATGCAAACAGTCATGGGTAATGTGACCGAATAATAAAAGATTTTTTAGAGCAAGTTCAAAACCTCCTGTAATATACCAGTGTCCATAATAAGGATCTAAACTTATATTTCCCACCTGTTTTGCCATATCAAGCTCATTAACATAAGAAACAAAGAAAGAAAATTTTTTATATTTTAATAACTTCACTTTTATTCCTGCCCCTACATCCATATTGTATCTCTTTGAATCTCCGGTGTATTTGAGTATATAAAGGTCTCCGGAAGGCTCGATAAGAAAGTTAACTCCATAAAGAAGAAGTATCAGCATATATCTTCTCCTCTTCTATCTTTTTAATTTTAAATTTAATAAACTTTCCAGGAGCAATTATTTTTCTAAAAACTACCTTTCTATCCACTTCTGGAGCATCCTGCCATGTCCTACCGTAGGAACTTTGAGAGTCACTATAGTCCACAACTCCTTCCACTTCTCTTCCTTCAAGAGATTTAGCTTTCTTTAAGGCGATTTCCTTTTGAAGGAGCATTAACCTTTTTTCCCTTTCTTCTTTTATCTTTTCTGGCACCTTTTCCTTCATTTTAAATGACAGAGTCTCAGGCTCATCTGAATATCTAAATATTCCAAGGTGGTCAAACTCAGCCCATTTTAAGAAATCCTCAAGTTCCTTAAAATCCTTTTCTTTTTCTCCGGGAAAACCAACCATTACAGTGGTTCTTATAACAAAATTGTTCTCTTTAAGAGTTTCTATCACTCTTTTTAAATAATCACTATTATATCTTCGTCCCATCCTTTTGAGAATTTTATTGGAGGCATGCTGTATTGGAATGTCTATATAATTTAATATTTTCTCTGAGTTTTTAATTGTTTCCACAAGTTTCTTCTCCACACCTGTGGGATAAAGATACATCACCCTTATCCATTTTAAATTTTTTATCTTTTCAATTTTCAAAAGTAATTCTGTAAGTTTTGACTTCCCATATAAATCTATTCCATAGGATGTGGGATCATGAGCAATTATTACTATTTCCTTTATTCCATTTTGAGCAAGAATATTTACTTCTTTTATAATATCTTCTATTCTTCTACTTCTTAATTCTCCCCGAATTAAAGGAATGGTACAATAGGCACAGTGATTGGAACAGCCCTCTGCTATTTTGACATAAGAATAAGCTCCTGGTGTAGAAATAATTCTTGGCATATGGGATAAAGGAAGCCATTCCTTAGAATCGCTATAGAAGGAGTCTTCGGAAGAGACTATTTTTTCTATATTATAAAATCCATCTATCCCTACGACCTGTTTTACCTCAGGATAAATCTCTTTAATTTTTTCTTTGAACCTTTCTACCAAACAACCTACAACCACTACTTTTTTTCTTTCTTTTATGAGTTTTTCTATCCATTGTTGAGATTCATACACTGCATCTTTTATAAATGCACATGTATTAAGAATTACAAGTGTTGAGTCTTCAGGAAATGTAATAACATACCCTTTCATAGCCAGTTTTGCTGCTATTATTTCTGAATCTACCCTATTTTTTGCACACCCTAAGGAAATCACAGATACCTTTTTCATACTATAAAAAATTTTCCCCTTCCTTCTGCGTAAATTTCCTTATCGTCAAAAACCACAGCATATGCAATGATTAATCTTTTCTTTACATCTTCTATCTTCCCTTCTACTTTAACAG
>CAZUTC010000107.1:0-5158 GCA_964623485.1 uncultured bacterium
TGTGTTGACTGACCCAAATAATCACCACTGGGTTAAGGAAGGGATGATTCAACATATTGTTTCTTCTAATCCAGCGGATCCTGAGCATCCAGATGAACTTTACTATTATGAGAGGACGGACAATCATCCCACAAAGGAAGGAAACCAGAAAGCAACCGAGGAGTTTGTCCCTCTTTTAAATGCTTACTACCATATATGGGATAGCTGGCTAAAGGAAGCCCAGGAGTAAGCTTCTATTCTCCCACTACCTGCACCATAAGCCTTCTATTTCTGGGTCTGTTATCAAAATCTATAAATATTATCTGCTGCCATGTCCCCAAAATCACTTCTCTTTCTATTACCGGAAAGGAGACACTGGTTCCAATTAACGCAGAGCGAATGTGAGCATAACCATTACCGTCATGCCATGTATCATCGTGGTGATATTTTCTATTCATTGGAGCAATTCTTTCAAGAGTTTCTTTAATATCTTGAATGAGCCCGGGCTCGTATTCTATGGTTGTAATTCCTCCGGTAGAACCAGGCAGGGATATACATACAATTCCATTTTTCACTCTGCTTTTTTTAACCACACTTCTTACTTCATCTGTTATATCTATAACATCGTTAAAACCTTTAGTTGAGAAACTTATCTTTTCGGTGTAAACCATACTAACCTCCTAAAATTTTTGAAGCTTCCTCTGATAGATCCTTGTATCCCAATCCTAAAGCCTTTACAAAATCCTCTTTGGCTTTTTCATTCTTTTTGTTTCTTGCTCTACATAATCCTCGGTAATAATAGGACATTGCATCTGTGTCCTCTAATTCTATTGCCTTTGAAAGTTTTTCTTCTCCTTCTTTGTATCTACCTATATTAAAGAGGGCTATTCCATAATCTCGGTATACCCAAGGGTCCTTTTTAGCAATCTCATTCAGTTTTCCTGCACCCTCAAGTTTTTCAAAGTATTGAACTGCTTCTTCATTCTTTCCCATCTCGAGATATATTGATGCAATATTTTTTAAAATTTCTGGGTCCTCCGGCGACTCTTTTAATGCTTCCATATTTTCTTTTAAAGCATCCTCAAGTTTTCCAAAATAATATAAAGCCTCTGCATAAACCTTTTTCAACCCCTTTATGGAGAGTCCCAGTTTCAAAAGATTATTGTATTCTTCCAGTATATGTTCGTAATCTCTGTGTTTTATATAAAAAGAGAGTTTTTTAGTGGCAGACTCCTCATTGAATACAATCACAGTGCCTCCTCCTTCAAATCTTGCAATATCCAGAGCTTTTCTTGCGCATTCCAAGGGTTTTTTTCTTCCCTTTTCCCATTTTAAAGCGAAGTATACTCCAGCAGAAAATGAGATTCCTTCCTCCGTCTTTATTTCGTTTATTACATTTTTGATAATTTTTTCAAACCCATTAAGAGCTCCGGGAATTATTCCTATTTCTTCATTAGAAATCCTTGCCATTACAGACCCTTCGGGAAGCATGGAATCCAAAGTTTTTATCAATTTTTTGTATATCTTTTCTGTTCTTGCAGTTCCGTATCTATCGCTAATTAACCTGTAACTATCCATGGCAATTAACGCTACCACAAATTTCTCCCTCGTTGATAACTCTTCTATTCTTTTTTCAAATATGGTTTTTTCAGATACAAATCCCTTACTTCTTCTTTCTCTTTTCCTTCTTTCTGGGGCAGAAGGTCTTTTTAACTCCTCCTTTGGAACATACTCTAAGGTAAACCCCTTCTCTACATGGAAATCTTCATCTCCTATTTTTCTGGCAAAGGAAACCCCTGGTTGAACCAATATTACCTCTATCTCCCCTAAGGGAAGCCTTGGATAGTACCCTATTATTTTTTCTTTTGACCCCGGCTCGTAGATGGGCTGGGTTCCTGTGAATTTTTTATTATCATAGACTTTGAATACATCCCCAACATTTACTCCCACATCACTTCCAATATCGATAACAACTATTTCGGTCCTATCATCATAGTCTATTATGATACCTCCTTCCTGCAGGATTCTCTCATAAAGCATTACCCGTGCCCTTCCCATTTTTTTCGCTACATAGGTGGCAATATCTGCATCTTCATAAAGCTTTGATGCAAGAAGTCTTGGGTCATTCTTCTCAGAGATTATCTCAACACTTTTAAGGGTTGCAACTCCTATACTTGCAGTAATGGAAAGTGCCGGCATGTTTTTCAACCCCTCTAAGAGACTCCCACTTTTTAAATTTTCAAGCAATTTCTCTGCAAAATCTCTGGCATCATTTTGATTTGTGTTTGAGAGAATTATTCCGAACTCCTCTCCTCCAAGCCTTCCAGGAGCAATGGTTATATTTTTATCTTTTAAATATTCATAAGAGAAGTTTTCTAAAAAACCTGCAAATGATTTTATTACTTTGTCTCCTACCGCATGTCCCCAGGTATCATTAATCCTTTTGAAGTGGTCTATATCTATATGCACCATACTTATATCATAACTTCTTCCTTTTGCCTTGGATTTATCCTCCTGAAGAATTTCTTTCCTTATTTTTTCTATTATTTCTACGGTTCTTTTCATAAAGGCTTCTTTATTGTAAAGTCCTGTCATGGAATCAAGAGATTTTTCAATTTTGAATTTTTCTGCATCAACCACCGCTTCCACAAACCTCTTTACTATTTCTTTTTCTCTTTCCGGAAATCCCGTAATCTTTATAAAACCATTGAATAACTTTATATTTATAGCATTCTTTTCTTTGCCTTCCCTTTCTTCAAACTCTATATTAAGACTCCATTTTTTTACAGCCTCACATCTCTTTTTTATATTTTTTATTATATCCTCTTCTTCCATAATTTAAATTTAATCATTTAAGATTAAAAGTCAAATTAATGGAAAATATAAAATTAGAAAAGAAGAAAATAAAATAATGCTAAAAATTTCTTGGGTTGACAAGGAAAAGATGGAGATTTATAATTGAATTAAGATGTTTAAGGAAATCATTTATCCGATCAAACATTCTACCAGAGGTTATATAAGGAGGAGTTTGGATAGGATATTTCTAATAGTTTTTTCAGGGTTTTTATTGCTCGGGGCTTTCGTTGCTCCGGAGGCGGTGGTCCCAAGGGTTAAAGGAAAGGTAAAGGTTGATGGAGTGCTTGATGAGCCTTTATGGAAAGAATGCATTAAACTGACAGGATTCAAAGAATGGCTTTTAACTGGAGGAGACCCCCCTGATGTGAAAACAGAGGTTCTGCTGGGATACGATGAGGAGAATTTGTATGTTGCCTTCATATGCTATGAAAATGATATGAGCAAACTAAGGGCAAGAAGGGTTGATAAAAGAACCCCATACAAGATGTGGGGGGAAAAGCAGGACATGGTAAAGATAAGATTGAGTACATTTATTAATTTATACGAAAGTTATGTATTTGATCTAAATCCTTATGGAGACCAGTGGAATATGTATGACTGTGGATATTCCACCATGACAGGAAGATGGGTAGAAGATATTGATGTGTTGTATTATTCTGCTGGAAGGATTTTTGACTCATGCTGGACAGTTGAGGTTGTGATTCCATTTAAAAGCCTGAGATTTCCTTCTGCAGATACCCAGGTCTGGATGGCAAATTTTATAAGATTTAGATGGAGGGAAAAGGGGTTAATGATGTATTCATGGTCTCCTGCTCCTCGGGGAGCATTCTCTGTGTACAGTTTTATTGGCAAAATTCATATAAAGGATGAACCTGCGATTTTAAAGAGGTTGGAGTTACTGCCATATGTCAGCCTTGAGTTAAACAAGGCTTCTGAGGAAAGCCCTGAGCCAGGAGGAAGGACCGGTTTTCTTGGAAGGTATTATTTTTCTCAGAACTGTATTCTTGATTTTACCCTTGTTCCTGACTTCTCCCAGATTGAGACAGATGCCCCTCAGATTGATGTGAACACAACCTTTGCTTTGTATTATCCTGAGAAAAGACCCTTCTTTCTGGAGGGGAAATCTGTTTTCAAAACTCCTTTTGAAATTTTCTACACCAGAACCATAAACGACCCCGTGGTTGCTTTAAAGTTCACCGGAGGCATAAAAGATTTTGACATTGGTTATGTATCAGCCCTTGACATGCACACATTGTGGGTCCTTCCATTTGCAGAAAAAAGCCTCACAGTTGAAAGTGATAGAAAATCCCTTACAAATGTTTTAAGGACAAAGAAGGCATTTAAAAAGGGTAATTATACTGGATTTCTCTTAACAGAAAGAGAGGAGTTTGATGGTAGAAACCTCGTTTCTGGTATTGATGGGAATTTATTTTTGCCCTTTAACTTTTCCTTCAATTATCAGGGGGTATTTTCTTATACCAGAGAGCCTTCCGATACCACTCTTTTTTCGGGTTTTGATGGTGAGGTTTTTTCAGGGTATGGTTTTTCAGCAGAGCTTGTGCATCAGAACAGATACTTTGGATTGAGGGGGCTTTATCAGGGGCTTTCCCCTGGTTTTCGGGCAGACAATGGATTTATAATGTATAATGATTTTGAGAAGAGGAGGATATCCGGGGTATTTTTCATAAGACCCCACAGGTATTTTCTGGAGACCATCACACCTGGATTTGAGTTTACCGAGGATAGAAGGTTCTTATCCAGAAGGGTTGGGAGAGAAAGGGAGGTTTCATTAAAAACAGAGTTCAGTTACAACATGGTGGTTTATCTTAACTACAGGTTAAAGGATAAGGAGTATAAAGGGGTTTATTTTGAGAAGATGAGGAGTATTTACGGGAGTTTCTCCATGCCTCTGGGTAAGTATTTTTCGGTTAATATGGGTTTAAGATACGGGGATGAGATAAACTATTATGCAATCCCACCTGAGTTAGGGAAGGTAATATATCCTTTTTTTGAGATTGATTTTGGTTTGGGGAGATTTTCTCTGAAGGGTTCTTACAATCGGTATATTCTTGAAAGTAAAGAAGGCAAGCGGGTATACGATGCGAGGACATTCAGTGCTGAGTTGAGGTTTATTTTTACAGATTATTTGAATTTCAGGCTTTGGGGGACATATTCTTCTTCCACCAATACTGTTCTTTTTTCTCCTTTGCTTGCCTTTGAGTTTTCTCCGTTCACCGTTTTTTATCTTGGGGCAAATTATAACATTTACAAGCAAGAAGAGAATGAGGGCAAGGTATTTTTAAAGTTGCAGTATCTTTTTAAG
>CAZUTC010000108.1:0-4830 GCA_964623485.1 uncultured bacterium
AAATTTTCTTGACTTCTTTAAGAAATTGATTAAATTTTAAAGATGTTGAAAATTATCTGGTTTTTGCTTTTCAGTGCATATCAACCCTCTACCCTTTTAATACCTCCTTTTCGGCATACCTTAGGATACCACCGGGCTTCCAAGTTCTATCTTAAGCTTTACTTGGGAAGGAGTTTTGAGTTCATGGATCCCCAAGGAATTGCAGTGGCTAAGCTTGTAGAACTGGATGATCCAAAAACCACGAGGGATGATGATGAGGTTACAATTTTTGCAGTACATTCCGGGGCATGTGAAATTGTTTACAATATAGGTCTTTTGAAATTAGCAAGGTATGGGAGAAAAGGAAATGGAGTAGGAGAGTTTCTGTATCCCCGGGGGATATGGGTGGACCCGGATGGGAATATATATATTGCAGATACTGGAAACAACAGAATTGTACACCTTTTATACCAAAATGGAAAGCTCATATGGAAAAGGGTGATAGAAAAGGATTTCAATCAACCAAAGCAGGTGGCTTTGGATTCTGAAGGGAATATCTATGTTACAGATACCGAAAATAACAGAGTGGTTGTTCTGAACAATGAGGGAGAAGTTAAGTTTATATGGCAAAGAGACCTCTACAAACCAGATGGCATTGCAGTGATAGATAAAGATGCCTCTTATAACAAAAACCGGGATGATTATGTTGTTATAATAGATAATAACAATAAGAGGATTCAGCAGTTTTCAAGATATGGAAGGCTTTTAAGGAGAATAACCTATAAAGATATGGGTTTGGATGATGCTTATTTTGCTTACTGTGCCATTGATTACTATGGAAACATATGGGTCACAGACTCAAGAAACCATATGGTGCATAAGTTTGATGACCAGTTACACCATATAATCTCTGTAGGTAGGGAAGGCACCGGAGATTATGAGTTTTATTCCCCAAGAGGGATTGCAATATGGAGAAGATTTGGACAAGTTTTCATCACCGAGAAAGAAGGAGGTCAGTATTACTGGATAGGTGTGGATGGATATATTGTAGGTTGTTTCCCTGACCCGATGCCTTCCAAGGGACCCGGAACCACCATCGCCATATACCTTACAGAAACAGCATGGGTCACCATTAAGATATTTGATGAGGAGGATAATCTTATAAGAAAACTACCAGCCCATATTGAAAAAGCGGGTGAAGCCCTTATCGTATGGGATGGAAGGGATGAGTATGGAGAGTTCGTACCCCCAGGAAGATATAAAATAAAGGCTTCAATAAAAACCACCTACTCCTTTTCCAGAAGATACTTTAAAAAGGAACTTGAATACACCTTGAAGGTGGAATGATGTTTGTCTTGCTTTTTTTATTTGACTGGGCAGTATATGCTGGAGATTTTGAAGAACTTTTTGTTTCTGCTTCTGTGGAGGCAAGAGGAAAAACGGGGATATTCCCCTCTCAAGATGCCTCATCAATTTATTACAACCCTTCCCTTTCCTTTTTTAAAGGATTTTCCCTTTCCTTTCTCCATGCTGAGAATTTTGGAGGTCTGGTTAAGAATAATTTTGTGGCATTTTCTAAGGGGAGTGGAGAAACTGGATTTGGATTTGGAGTATACCGGGTAGGGGTGGATTCAATCCTTCTAACAGACTCCTCCTACGACCCCTCTCTTTCGCCCTCTGACTCAAACTATCCCCGGGTAATAAAAACCATTTCAACAAATGAATGGGTCTTTTATTCAAATATATCAAGAAATTTCAAGAAAATATCTGCAGGAATAAACCTCAAACTCATTTACCGGGACCTTTATTTTGAAACAGCAGTGGGAGCAGGAGTTGATGCAGGAGTATACATCCCTTTGGATAATTTTTTCATGGGGTTAAGGGTAAAGAACCTCTCATCCTCTCCTATTTTCTGGAGTAATGACTCCTTAGAGATAATGGCTCCCAGGATAGGGGCAGGAGTGGGAACTATTAAAAAAATAAGCGATTTCCAGATTATTCTCGTAGCAGAGGCAAGATACGAGATAGATACACGAGAAATATTCTATCGGGCTGGAGGGGAGGTTTTGTTCTTGAATGCTTTTACCCTAAGATCAGGATTTAATGAATCGGGATGGACCCTTGGAGCAGGTGTAAAATACAAGAGATTCTTCTTTGATTATGCATTCATTCCTTGGTTGGATGGGTCCCATCTTGTCTCCACAGGTATAAGATTTTGAATCCTGAAATTTCCCGAAAACTCATACATCTTTTCGCAATAATAATTCCTGTGGTTTCCTATCATCTTTCAAAAAAGGATACCCTCATTATTTTGGGTATAGTTGCATTGGGATTTGTCACAGTAGATGCATTGAGATTAAGAGTCAACCCCTTAAAGACTGTTTTTATAATAATCTTTGGGTCAATGCTCAGGAAAAGGGAACTCAAATCCTTTACCGGAGGAACATACCTTATGATAGCATCCTTTCTTTCAGCCCTCCTCTTTTCAAAATATATTTTTTTATCTGCGGTTTCCTTTCTCATTGTGGGAGATACATTCTCTGCAATAATAGGCCAGGCATTCGGCAGGATAAAAATAGGAAGGAAAACCCTTGAAGGAGGGCTGGCTGGTTTTGTATCCTGTTTGTTGGTGGTATGGTGTATACATAAACTTGCATATCCTGATTTTCCGATTATAATAGGAGTTATAGGTGCAGTTGTTGCTTCAGCAGTAGAGATTATGCCTGTTGATATAAATGATAATGTTGTTATACCACTCTCTTCTGGATTTTTTATGGAGATGGTAAGACTTTTGCTTTTTTAAAAAGGAGGAGATATGAAGAGAATAACCATAACTCTTTTGTTTGTTGTAGGGAGTATCCTGGGAGATGTGATACACGATGCGAGGAGACTCGCAGTGAATGACTCTGTTCCCTTTGCAATAAAACTCCTTACCGATTCACTGAAGAACGAGACCCAGGATGCAAGAAGATACATGCTATGGCTTGAAACCGGAGATATACTTCTCCAGTATGCAAAGCTTTATAAAGATGCGGGAGAGGTATATGAAAGCATGATAAAATATTACAAAGATAAACCCAATTATCTTAAAGAACTCTACTATAGAGCAGGGGTTGCCTTTGAGCTTGCAGAGGATTTTAAAAAAGCAGCTGGTTATTATGAAAGACAGGTGGTGGATTTCCCTAAATCCCAGTTTCACGAAGATGCGCTCTCTGCAATAGAAAGGTGTTTTAAGAAAAACTACCAAGAGGTTGTGGCACACATTGATGGATATCCCATTACTCAGTTGGAGTTTGATGAAAGAATCCAGAGAATGCCCGAGTTTAAAAGAAAGGAGTACGAATCCTATAAGAAAAAAAGAGAACTTTTGGAGGATATGATATTTGATAGACTCCTATTTCTTGAAGCAAAAAGGAAGGTTGCTCCTGCAGAAAGCATCGAAGTGGAGTGCATGAAGAGCGAAATTGTAAAGATAAAAATCCCAAGGTATTCTAAAGAAATCGATATAAGAGAAAGACTCAAAAAAGCAGAGGATAATATTCTTTTTAGAAGACTTTATGATACTGAAATAACCTCAAAGGTTTCTATTACCGATAAAGAGGTAAAGGATTACTACAAGAAGCATAAAGAAGAGTTTAAGATACCAAAGAGGTATACATACCGGGAGATTCTCATAAAGGATAGCCTTAAGGTGGACAGCGCGCTCGCCATGCTGGATAGCATTCCCTTTGATTCTGTGGCAAAACTTTACTCAGTATCCTATACAAGAAAGCAGGGTGGACTTGTGAGGGAAAGATGGGAAACCAATATTCCAGAAAGTATAAAAAAGGTGATCACCGGTTTGAAAAAAGGAAAGATAAGCAAACCCTTTAAAACAGCCAATGGCTACCTTATATTAAAACTGGAAGAGGTCTTAAAGCCTACCTATAAAAAATTTGAAAGAGTTAAGACAATTATAGAAAGAAAGCTTAAAACTCAAAAAACTGAGAAAAGATACCGGGAAGTGGTGGAGGAGTACCGAAAGAGCGTCCCAGTGGATACTACCCCGAGAAAGGATACAATAGGGATCGTGAATGGTTATGTAATCTTAAAAAAGGAGTTTGACAAAAAACTTGAAGAGATGCCTCTGGATATAAGGGAGCGATATAAAACCGGAGAAGGGAAAAGCAAAATAATTGAAAACCTTATCTTCACAAGGATTCTACGGTATCAGGTAGCAAACAAGAAGGTATATCTCAGTGATCCCATCCAGCAGCAGTTATACAATACCAGAAAGAAGATGCTGGTTGATTATCTGCTTGATGAAGAGGTAACAAAAAAGGCGGTTGTTACAGAGGATGAGATAAAAAACTATTACCAGAAACACAAAAAGGAGTTTTATGTTCCAGCAAAGATAAAGCTGAGGGAGATACTTTTAACATCAAAGGATACTGCCCAGAAGGTATATGAGTTGTTAAAAAAGGGACTTCCCTTTGATTCCCTTGCAAGGGAGTATTCTGAAGCAACATCTGCAAAGAAGGGCGGATATGTGGGTTATCTTACCAAAAATGACAGGGATAAATATCCTTACATCTCCAAGGCATTTAAAATAAAGGAGGGAAAGTTCAGTAAGCCAATAAAGACCGAAGATGGATACTACATACTGTTTGTGGAGTCAAAAAAGAAAGGTTATCAGAGAACGCTGGATCAGGCAAAAAGTGAGATAGAGTTTAAGTTAAAAAAGGAAAAAAGGAACTCCCTTGAGGCAGCCCTTAAAGGCAGACTCTTCTCCTCTGCAGATATAAAGATATATCTCGAGGAGAAAAAGGGATAGGAGTTTGACAAGAACCAAATATTGAGTATATTTAAAAT
>CAZUTC010000109.1:0-4761 GCA_964623485.1 uncultured bacterium
GTAATAAGTTTGGATATAAAGTTAAGAATGGAACCTTTGAAAGTGGAGAAGGTAATCATAAGTGCTAAAAGAGAAGAGTTCAAAAAAGAGATAGGAACCAGCAGTTATAAGGTTTCCTCCAAATGGGCAAGAAAACTTCCTGCATTCATTGAAAGAGATATTTTCAGAATGGTTCAGACCCTACCAGGGATTACTTTTGTGAGTGATTTTTCATCTGCTCTTTATATAAGGGGAGGAACTCCTGACCAGAATCTGTTTTTATTGGATATGGTGGATATCTTTAATCCATTTCATTTTGGAGGTTTCTTCTCCACCTTTCCAGTAGAATCTGTTGAAAACCTTTCATTTTATACTGGAAATTTTCCTGCAAGATATGGAGGGAGACTCTCCTCGGTTCTTGATGTGAAAACCTATGAGGGAGGGAAAAAAGGTTTGCATATGACCCAAAGCATTCTTGCATCTGAAGTATTTGGAGAGTACTTTTTAGAAAAGTTATCCTTAGCAGGAGCAGGAAGAAGAACATATTTTGATAAGATACTCCCATTAATAGGGATAAACTTCCCTTACTATTTTTATGATCTTATTTTTTCTGGGAAATACTCTATGCAAAATCTCAAAGTTGGAGGCACATTTTTTAAAAGTGCAGATGAGTTCAGTTTAAGTGTGGAAACATTTTCTCTTTATTTTAAATGGGAAAAGGAAGTAGAGGCATTAAGGTTAAAACATACCCTTTCTAAGGAGGCTCTTTTATCTTTATGGACAGGAAAAACCCTATATACTACTCATTTCCTTATGGAGGGTTTCATGGAGGTTCAAAATAAAATAGAGGATAAAATTGTAAGAGGAGAATTTCTATATTTAAAGGAGCCTTTAGAACTCCATGCAGGCTTTGAAAGGCATTCTCCATATTTCTGGTATGATGTTTGGTCCATGAATGTGGTAAGGTATGATGTAGAGGGTCCTGCATCCCAGTGGTCTTTATATATTGGAGGAAAGCAAAAAATCTCTGAAATTTTTATATTCCAGGGAGCCTTAAGATTGAGCCATTATTCAATTGAATATACTGAGGAGAAGAGCTACAGCCTTATTTCCCCAAGGATTGCTTTTAAATATTTTATAAATGCATCCAATGCAGTAACGTTAAGTGCCGGAGCATACCACCAGTTCTACGGAATGGTTTTACCAGAAGGAGGAAGAATCCCTGTTAACTTCTGGCTTCCAGTATTTGATAAATACCCTCCCCAAAAAGTATACCAAATGGTTCTTGGATACCAGAGAATGGAAAACGATGGCAAAGAAACAAGGGTAGAAATTTACTATAAAGATTATCCTACGCTTTTAATGTTCAATGAGAGGTTCGACCCATTTGATGTATCAAAGGATATATTTCTAAAAGGGACTGGAAGGGCATACGGGGCAGATATCCTATACAAGAAGCCTGTGGGAAGAGTGACCGGGTGGATAAGTTACTCCCTTGGATGGAGTTTCTTTTCCGACGATACCGCGACATACTACTCATCCTTTGATAGAAGACATGTCTTGAATATAATAGGAGAGTACAGGTTAGGTAATAATACTCTTTTAAGCATAAAATGGACATTTGCCTCCGGAAACCCATACACAGAGGCTATAGCAAGAAGGAGAATATACTACTTTGACCCAGTATGGGATGAAGTAAGGTATCGGTGGTTCAGAATAAGGGGGAGAAGAAATGCCAAGAGATTTCCCCCATATCATAGACTGGATATAGGAATCTCAAAGGGATGGGAAAAAGACTGGGGAGAAGTCATGTTAAGATTGGATATACTTAACCTCTATAATCATAAAAATGTCTTTCTTTACTACTACGATTATACCAAGGAACCCCCAATAAGAAGGGAGGTATCCATGATTCCTATATTTCCATCCATAGGGCTGGAGGTAAAATGGAGATAAGAAAGTATTTATTTCTTTTTCTTGTTTTTTTGCTTTGTGAAGAAATAGAAGAAGAATACCAGAGAGAACCAGTAATATTTGGAATTTTAAATCCGGGGAAGGAGATACAGTTAATAAAAGTGGACACCACATATAATATTAAAGATAGCGTGTATAAAGAAGGGGTGAGTAATGCAGTTGTTCGGGTATTTACCCAGGATACATGCATAGAGTTTAAGGAGATTGATTTTTCAGGGATGTATATTGCCCAGAAGGGAGCATGGCTTTCTCCCCTCTATCGATATAGGCTTGAAGTCGTAATGCCTTATCATGATACCATCACTGCGGAGACAAAGGTGCCTTCCCAGATAAAAATCATATCCCCTCAAAACTATGACACCGTATTCCTGGATTCCTCCCCACCTCCATTGGTATGGAACTCAGTAAAAAATAAATTTATGTATCTTGTTTATGCCTTTCCCTTTTATCCTGATACCACATGGATAGACTCCCTCCCATTGACTTCTTTAATGCCTTTGGGAGATACCGCAGATACGGTAATGCCTGTTTTTGAGATAGGTAAAAATTCTTTATTTAAACTCAGAGATACCTTATACATAATAAGAGTTTTTGCAATTGATGAGAACTACTTTAACTATATCTATTATGACTCCACTAATTTATCAAAGGGGTATGGAACATTCTGCGGATTGTCAGAAGATTCTGTGAAAGTTTATGTAAAATAGTTGGTATTTTTGGGTACCTACCATAAAGCTGTTTTAAACTCCTTTTGGGAGTATCCTTGTAAGTTTGGTTTGAAAGTTCCCATCTATAAATCGAAACCGCCTTCTTCTTAACAATTCTCTCCGGGCAACCATCTCAGCCTTCTCGCGAGTTTTTATCAGCCATTTCAAGTATCAAAAGAATGTTACATTCTAAAAATTCCTGCGTACTTAATAATCCTATCTCCAAGCTTTTTCAGTACTTTACGGGTTCTCCCCTGTTTTATGGTTTTTCCTTTCTCTGAGTACCCCTCAACAAATATTGCATCTATGACGATTGCTTTTGCATCAAGTATAAAAGAAGCAGTGAGTGAAGAAAATATCTTTATTTTACCTACATTTGCGAGTATAATAAAAGCAACAAGTTTATTTTCAAGAAAGGGGGAGAGATTGTTTCTTTCAAGGAGGTTTCTCAGTTGAGCAGGTATATCAAAAATGTATGCTGGTGTGCCAATTACTATGATATCGGATTTCTGCATTTCTTTTAATATTTTTATCCTATCATCAAACCCGGACAAATCACACGGAGGAGGCAATCCTTCTGACATTCATTCTTACATCTTACACCACAAGGGGATATCACATAGTCGTATAAATTCAATATTTTCTTGCTCCATCCTTCCGGTAACAAATCAAGCAGGTAATTGATACAATCTGCAGTATTCCCATCCCTACGAGGTGAACATACTATACCTATTACTTTCATTTTTATACATCATCCTTACTTTTTAATCCTACTTCTATATATTCTATCTTCCTATGCTTTTTAAACAATTTTATCATCATTTCATTCATACCTATGTCAGTATTTTTATACTTTTGAGAATATCTCGTTTCTCTCCTTCTATAAATTTAAGCGCCTTTTCCACTTCTTTTTCAGGATCTCCAGGAAATGCATGTCCAATTCCCTTCAAGATAAACATTAACTCCGTATTTTTCGAGGATTTCTTTTGGCTTTATATTACTTTCCTTTACCTTTTTATCTTTCTCACCAGCCATTATATAAACTTTCAAATCTTTGCCTTCAAGATTTTTAAGATAATCCTTCACATCTTCTTCTTTAAAATATCCTGCTGCAATAATTAAGCCTTTGAAAATTTCAGGGTATCTCAATCCTATTGAAAAAGCCCTTGACTCTCCTGTGAATAACCGAGGGAATTTATGTTCTTTTCATCAATTGAGTATTTCTTTCAGGATTTTTTTTCTCACATTTTTTAACATCCCCCCCATCCGAAGCTTTTAAGACCGTATACCTCTGTCCCATAAGGAGTCATGAAAATATAGCCTTTTTCTGTGAGAAATTTATGCAATCTTCTTGTAAAATTTTCGGGTGAACCTCCGTAGCCGTGAAGTGCAATGAATAAAGGATATTTTTTTGAAGAATCATAATTTTCAGGTAGAAAAACGAGCGGTTTCCATTCCTTTTTTCTTGCTTCCTCAAGCATTTTTTGCTTTCTCCGCGAGTTCTTTGAATTCGGACATGTCTCTCTTATATTGTCAAAGTCAGGTCTCTTTCAAACATATATGTTCCGAGATTCACTGTTTTTTTAGCCATATAATTGCAGAATCTTTAATATTCAAAAGTGAATAACAGCAAGCAATGTTATAGGCGAGAGGAGCCTGAGTTGTATCCATTTCAAAGGCAAGTTCAAAGTATTTTATTCCCTCTCTGTAATTCTTTTCGGTTACAGCAGTTATTCTTTTCCTTATGTATTCACTTATTTTCTCAACGTCTTCCTTATTTCCCACAATAAGCAAAATTGCAAGCATTAATCCCATACTCACCTCCTACATGTTTTTGTATTATAATTAAAATATGAATATACAATGAGAAAGGAAAGGCAGGAGTTCTCATTATCACCTGGGCTTTTAAGCCCGAGTCAATATGGAGGACGGAGGGGGAGGTATATTTCCTGCCTCCTCTTAAAAAATAAGGAGGTATAGATGTATCTAAGCACAAATTCTATGCCACCTGCATAAAAGAAGACAAAGAGATTCTTTTCTCCCCCGAACTCCCGAACCAAATAACAGGATTTAATAACCTCCTCTCCATTCTCCAGAACCT
>CAZUTC010000110.1:0-4675 GCA_964623485.1 uncultured bacterium
AGTTTGTATCATTGTACTCGTGATCAAGAAAAAAGTTAGGTTTAGTTTAACATAATAATAGAAATTAGGAATACCCTTGAGGCACCCATTAAAGGAAGACTCTTCTCCTCTGCAGATATAAAGATATATCTCGAGGAGAAAAAGGAATAGGAGTTTGACAAGAACCAAATATTGAGTATATTTAAAATAGCCGGGGTGGCGGAATTGGCAGACGCTGCGGACTTAAAATCCGCTGGGGTTTCCCCGTGCCGGTTCGAGTCCGGCCCCCGGCATGGTGGACAGGTTTGAAGAGTTTATTAAAATTGAATTTAAAGAAAAAGAGTTAATAAATAAAATCCTTACCCATCCATCAAAAGGGAAAAACGAAATCTATGAATTATATGAGTTTCTTGGAGATGCAGTTCATGAACTGCTTTTAAGAAACTATATACTCAAAAGACTTAAAATAAAAGAAAGGAAAAAGGCTAATATTTTAAGGAGTTTCTATTCCTCCTCATCTTTTATGGCAGAGATTATCAGAAGAAATAATCTTCATTCATTTTTAAAAACATCCACAGAGGCTCTTCTTAAAAATGATTCTGTTCTTTCCTCTTTCTATGAAGCCGTACTTGGAGCCATCTTTTATTCCCGGGGTATAAAGTATGCCAATCGGTTTTTTGATGAGTTTGTTGCTCCCTTAATAACCCCTGATGTTTCTTATGACCCAAAATCTGCTGTTTTTATAAGATACCGGAATAGAGCAGAGTTTAAAATAGTTTCTAAAAATGGAGAGCCCCATTCCCCGGTATATGAGGTGGAGCTTTACATAGATGGAGTATTAAGAGCAAGGGGGAAGGGAGGCTCCATTAAAGATGCAGAGGAGGATGCTTCAAGGAAATTTTTAAGCTCCCTTAATACCTCGGGCAAAGACTCTTGAAACATCATATGTCCACTATCCTTTAGTATGATAAATTTCGGGTTTTTAAAAAGTTTTTTAAAAGATATCCCTACCTTTACCCCGGAGGCAATATCCTTTTCTCCCCATATTAAAAGAACCGGGCAGGAAATTCTTGAGGCTACCCGGTCTAAAGCATAAGGGAAAAGGCATTCCCTTGTCATTTTAAGGGTGGCAACTCTTCTTTTTATACTTCCAAAATGATACTCTGCCATTTTTTCTAAAAGAGCCCAGTTTACTTTTTCTTTCTGAAAGTAAAGAGTAGCTCCCATTACATAGGATACTATTTCCTTTGGTAGAGTACATGCCAGGACTGCATCTAAACCAGAGTTTCTGAGAATCACAAGAAGCATTCCTGCAGGTGTCTTTAAAAAATACTCTGTTCCCACTGCTCCCAGGAGTATAAGCTTCTTAACCCTTTCTCTGTATTTTCCTGCAATTATAACTGCAATCTCTCCTCCCATTGAGTGCCCCAAAAGATAGAATTTCTCTATCCCAAGATGGTCAAGAAGTTTCACCACAGCCCCTGCAACTGTGTCTATGTTATAATTATCCAGGGTATGGGAGGACCTTCCATGTCCTGGCAGATCAGGAATTATAACTGTATACTCCTTCTTAAGGCTATCCTTTATCTCTTTGAATATCTCCCCATATGCAAGCCATCCGTGAAGCAGGACCAGGGGCGGTCCTCTGCCCTCTATTTCATAAAAAATATAGGTATCTTCATCTATTTTTAAAACCTCAAGAAACAGGAGAAGAATCATTTACTCATAAAACCTTTCAGGTCCATTATTGTGGGCTGGTCAGAGATTATTACCTTTATATCGTCTGCAATTTTATCCACATACAGGTATTTAATATACTGGGGGTTTTTCTTGAGTTCTCTACTCACAATGGAGATTGCCTTTGCCTTTCCCTCCGCCTCTATCGCCCTTCTTTCAGCCTCCTTTCTTTCCTTTTCCAGAACATACTCCATTCTCTCTGCTTCCTGTTGGGCTATCTGTTTTTCTTCTATTGCCTTTGCGAAATCCTCGGTGAATCTCACATCTCTTAAGACCACCCCATCCACAATGAATCCATCCGGTTCCAGAATCTCCTTTATCCTTTTGTTTATCTCATTCTGAATCTCCTCTCTTCGGTTGGAGTATATATCCATTATTCCATACCCAGAGACCGTCAGCCTTGCGATGGACCTTATGGCAGGTCTTATGACTTTTTCTTCATAGTTTGGTCCTATTTTCTTGTGTATTTCAAATACCCTCTTGGGGTCCAGTCGATACCAGCAGGTAAGGTCAAGTCCCACCTTCAGCCCTTCCTTTGTGGGAGACCACAGGGCATCATCCACTCCTTTCCTTCTTCCTTCCCCCGGGGCTCCGGACATTGTGTACTCCTGCCTTCTTAAATCATAAAGAACACTGTGGGTAATAATCGGAGGTATTATGTTTACCCCTGCAGGGTATACACTGAATCTCTTTGGCAGTATCCAGAACACAACCAGTGCATGACCAACCGGGACGACCCTTATAGAGGACAAAAGAAGTATCAGAAATATAATACCCAAAAAACCGAGAATCCATGTGATGGGTTTCACCCTTTTAATCTTTATTATTTCATTGCCCTTTTTTATAAATACTCTCTGTAATCCAAAACCAAATATAATGAGAAGTAAAAATACCAGCAAAAAAATGAAGATCAAAAATCCAAGCATCATCTCCTCCTTTCAATACTCCATGTTTTTGGTTTAAACCCCTTTCTATTCAGAATTTTTGGAGGTTCTTCATCCTCTCCTATCTTCAAAACAAATATTCCTCTTGCATCCGCCTCCTCCACTACTCCTTCTTCAAACTCTCTTCCTCCTATAACTGCGATTACATTTGCATAATTATATAGAGGGGGTATATTTTCCCACAGTTCCTCAGGAAGTTCAGAAAGTTTCTCCTGCAAAAACCATGTGAAGTCAATTCTTGTTATTTCGTAATCTGCAAGCACTGTAACCACAATGGGGCTGTTTTTGCTTTTAAATATCATTCCAGCCGGGTCCCCGGTTACTATCTCGAATCTTTCCGGATTTAACTCCCTGAAGTTGAGATACCGAACCAAATTTTCCTTCACCCAGAGGAATACCTTCTCCTGTATCATTTCATTCTCTCCCATTTCATACCTTAATCTTTTAAGTTCAGTTAGTTTTTCTTTACAGAACCTTTCAAACCTCTTAACGCTTTCTATATGCTTGTTCACCTCTTGAAGAATCTCTTCCAGAAGTTCTATGGTCTTATCAATTTTATCCATGTTTTCACCTCCTTGGGAAAGGATACGCTCAATATCCATTTAGTCAAATTTTTATTTTCATAGGCTATCCTCCCAGCTTGAAACCCACCACTTTTTCCTCTCTTCCTGGTTTTATGGTTTTTTGTTTTTTCAAAAATGCATAAAGTTCGGCAAGGGTGAGTTCTTCTTTTTCCTTTAACATCCTTATTCCGTTCTCTTTGCTTATCCCGTGAAATTCGCACCACTCTATAATCTCCTCTTTTTTGGTAAATTTTTTAAACTTTATATGAGCCAGCAACCTTCCTTCCCTCACCAAGGCGGGGTCTATTTCGATTACCGGAAGAT
This sequence comes from uncultured bacterium, assembly GCA_964623485.1. GTDB lineage: Bacteria > Hydrothermota > Tepidihabitantia > B3-TA06 > CAYQJV01 > CAZUTC01. The sequence continues at coordinate 3,548 of CAZUTC010000110.1, forward strand.
TGGTTGTGAGGATAAAGAATGTCCTCAGGTCCAGCAGACCACCTGCATAGTTCAAAAGTTTTGCAAGGTGTATATTCCTTTTTCCATTGGAGGATACTATTAACGGTTCCACCTCCTCCATGATAAAAAGAATACATTTTTCAGGATTTTTAGGCTCTATAATATCCCGCAATGTAAGGGAAAACGCAGCCTCTCCAATGAAGTATTTTACCGTGGGTAAAAGACCTGCATCGTATAAAACAGAGAGTATACGGCGAAGATAGTAGGTCTTTCCGGTGCCAGAGGGACCCTCAAGGATTATAATTCTCTGGTGAGCCTCATCACTCTCCATAAGTAATCTTTTGAAGTTATCCTCAAGACTTATGATTTTATCCCTTATCGGAAAGTAATTAACCAGGGGATAGGTTTTTTCAAAATCCTTGTATATGATTATTGGAATGGTAGCCTCCTCATCAGGGGGTAGACAGCCTTTAGGCACAGAATCCTTGAAATGAATGTTCAGTTTAAAAAATGGCTCCTCTTCATTTCTATTTTTTTCTCTCCTGCGATACTCTTTCTCTATCTTGAGTAAGTATTTTACAAACGAGAATAGTGCCGGAGACCTGGGGATGCTTTCGGATGAGGCTATGGAGATATAGGCACACACATTTTTATTGAAAAACTTCTGGGGCATTATTCTTACAAAAATAAGAGCCTTATCCTTTTCTGATATGTCCCACCTCAGAGCAAAAGCCCTATCATCTTTAAAACTGTACAGATAGGAGAAGAGTTTTAAACCTTGATACTGTTCTATTTTCTCAATTATCTTTCTCTTTAATATGTTTATTGAAGAGTCATCAACGATGTGAATCCTGTAGAAAAATTTAAAGGAATCGGGCACCATCTTTAAAAGATTATGCATGAACAGTCCTTCATTCCAGGTTCCGGTTGTGTATTCCATGGCAGCACCGTAACCTCCTGCTCCTTCCTTCAGCCAGTTAAATACTTCATCCACACTTGAAATCCTGAATTGTTTGGTCATTTTTACCTCCTTTTTTAATAAAGTTGAATAGAAAAAGTTAATAAGACATATCCATAAAAATTATAAGCCAATTCTTTTTGGTTGCAACTTTATAATCCTCTTCATAG
>CAZUTC010000111.1:0-4554 GCA_964623485.1 uncultured bacterium
AGTATTTGCAGAATTCCATAATATATTATTCGTAAATCTTTGTTTCTTTAAAAGCACAACTTTGACTTTTTTAATTTCTTGAATAATATTTTTTATGAATAAAAAAATACTTCTATCAGGATTAACAGGTTTTTTTACAGGTATTGTGGTGTTTTGGGTTCCTTCTCTTTTGTTCAGAGCAGAAAGAAAAACAAAGGATGAGCTTCTTAAAAACATTGAGAGCTCAAGGGTAACAGCAATTGTAAAGGCAGCAAATAAGGTATCCCCTACTGTGGTTTCAATAACCGTGCTTCAAACAAGAATAGTGGAGGATAGATTCTTCTCCCCATTTTTTGAGGATTTCTTTGGGGAAATATTTCCTCCGAGATACTACCGGGAAAAGGTAAGAAGCCTTGGTTCTGGAGTTATTGTTTCAGAGGATGGATACATCATCACAAATCTTCATGTGGTAGAGGGCGCTGAGATAATAAAGGTTACCCTTCCTAATGGAAAAACTTATGATGGTACAATTGTGGGAATAGATGAGAATATAGACCTTGCGCTTCTAAAAATAAGGGCAAAGAACCTTCCCTATGCCAAGCTGGGAGACTCTGATGAGCTTTTAATAGGAGAATGGGTAATTGCGCTTGGAAATCCCTTTGGCTTTTTGCTGGAAGACACAAAACCCTCAGTAACGGTGGGAGTAATATCTGCCTTAAAAAGAAATGTTAAGGTAGGAGGCAAATACCATTATCGAAACATGATACAGACCGATGCTTCCATCAATCCAGGAAACTCAGGTGGACCCCTGGTAAATGTCCTTGGAGAGGTAATAGGGATAAACACATTTATATTTACCAAAGGGGGTGGTTCAGAAGGTGTGGGCTTTGCAATCCCATCCAACAGAGTAAAGAAGTTTATAAAAGAGGCAAAAAAGTATAGGAAAAGAAGAAGCGCCTGGCTTGGAATAGGTGTTCAGGACCTCACAAGAAAGATGATAGAGGCAATCGGAACCTCGGTTATGCAAGGAGTTATTGTTACCCACATATTTACCGGTTCACCTGCAAAGCAAAGCATTTTGAGAGAAGGGGACATAATAATATATGCAAATGAGGACAGAATCACCTCTAAAAGGGCGTGGGAGGATTTTGTTGCAAACCTTTTTGTAGATGATACAGTGAAAATAAGATTTTTAAGAAAGAATGATACTCTTCAGGTTCTTCTTATTGCAGAGGAGTACAAAGAAGCAAAAGGAGTATATATCCCCTCTCTTAAAATATGGGTAAAGGATATAAATCCTGTTCTTGCCTATAAGTACAATCTAAGCTCCCCTGAGGGAGCATTTGTGGATAGTGTAGGAAATGGTATTGGGAAAGCAGCAGGGCTTAAGAAGGGAGATGTAATCATATATTTTCAGAGAAAAAAGGTACATGATGTGCAAGACTTAAAAAAACTTACAAAACGTCTCTTGTCTCCTTTGGATATAATTATAGAAAGAGAGAAAGCGACCATCCACCTCTTTTACGGCTTTTGAACCGTATCCTTTTTACTGCTATCTTCTCCTTTTTTCTCCACCATTCCTAAATATTTTGAGGCTATCATCTTTATAAATGCAGTATCCTTTCCTAACCTTTTGATCTCTCTTCTTATGATTTCTATCTCCACCTTTGTTCTTTTTATCTCTTGGAGAACCTTCTTTTCTCTTTTCTGCAGTTTAAAAAGCCTTATCAGCCCTGTGGGTCCTGCTATGAAGAAGAAGTAGATAAATGCAAGAATCGCAAGCAGTATCAACCATCTGCCCTTTTTCATTTCCTATCCCATGAATGCTTCTTTCCCTAAGTATCTTCCTCCTGTCTCTTCTTCTATTCTTAAAATTTCGTTGTATTTTGCTGTTCTTTCTCCTCTTGTTGGGGCTCCGGTTTTAATCTGACCTGCATTTGTTGCAACTGCAATATGGGCAATGCTTGTATCCTCTGTTTCCCCGGATCTATGGGAAATTATAGCTCTATATCCAGCCCTCTTTGCCTGTTCAATACAGTCAAGGGTTTCTGAAAGGGTTCCTATTTGATTGGGTTTTATAAGCACTGCATTTGCAATACCTTTCTTGATTCCTTCTTTAACTCTTTTTATGTTTGTCACAAAGATGTCATCTCCAACAAGTTGAATCCTGTCTCCAAGTTTTTGAGTAAGAAGCCTCCATCCATCCCAATCATTTTCAGCCAATCCATCTTCAATTGATATTATAGGATAGTTTTTGACCCAGGTTTCATAAAGATTTACCATCTCCTCTGACGAAAGTTCCTTTTTATCTAAGGATAAAATGTATTTTTTATCTTTATAAAACTGGGAGGCAGCAGGGTCAAGGGCGAGGAATACCTGTTCTCCTGGATTATACCCTGCCTTTTCTATTGCTTCCATAAGGAGCCTTAAGGCATCCTCATTAGAGGAAAGCTCTGGGGAAAATCCTCCTTCATCTCCAATACCCGCAGAGAGCCCCTTTTTCATAAGAATTTTTTTCAAGGTATGGTAAATCTCTGCCCCTACTCTTATTGCATCCTGAAAACTTCCAAATCCTGCGGGAACTATCATGAACTCCTGCATATCCAAGTTATTTGGAGCATGGACTCCTCCATTTATGAGGTTTAGTAATGGGACGGGTATTGTGCTTCCATAGACTCCTCCTAAATACCGATATAGAGGAAGCCCCAGATAGGAGGCAGCAGATTTTGCCACTGCAAGGGATACTGCAAGCAATGCATTTGCTCCCAAATTGGACTTATTGGGGGTTCCATCAAGATCTATAAGTATTTCATCTATCTCTCTTTGTGAAAGGGCAGAGTAACCTATGAGTTCCTCTCTTATTACAGTATTAATGTTCCTCACAGCCTGTAAAACTCCTTTGCCAAAGTATCTCTTTTCGTCTTTATCTCTAAGTTCTATAGCCTCATGCTCTCCAGTGGAGGCTCCTGATGGAACCTGAGCCTGGGCATAGGTCCCATCATAAAGGATACATTCTGCTTCCACCGTGGGGTTACCTCTGGAATCCAGAACCTCTCTTCCTATTATATCAAGTATTTCACTCATAATACCTCCTCTGCAATTTTTTTATAATATTTTCTTCTTGCTTCATAAAGAGGGAATGCTTCACAAAGTTCCTTCACCTCCTGTTTTACCTTCTCTATTTCATTCTCATTATCCATTCTGGTGAGCACCCTATCTATAAGATTTGCTATTTTTTTCATTTCATCCTCCTTCATCCCTCTTGTTGTAAGGGCTGGCGTTCCTATTCTTATCCCTGAGGCAATGGTAGGTTTTTGGGGGTCAAATGGAATTGTATTTTTATTTACAGTTATTCCTGCCTTATCAAGAGCTTCCTCTGCCTGTTTGCCGGTTATGTTTTTTGGTCTTAGATCAACAAGCATTAAATGGGTATCGGTACCTCCTGCAACAAGTCTATAACCCAGTCTTGCGAGCTCTTCTGCCAGGGTCTTTGCATTTTTTACAATTTGACGCTGATACTCTTTAAACTCCTCTGTCATTGCCTCTTTAAAACATACTGCCTTTGCAGCTATCACATGCATCAAAGGACCTCCCTGGTTACCGGGAAAGTTTGTTTTATTAATTGCCTTTTTATGTACCTCCTTACATAGAATTATTGCTCCTCTTGGACCTCTCAAGGTTTTATGGGTGGTGGTTGTTACAACATCTGCATATGGAACCGGGGATGGATGCAATCCTGCAACTACAAGCCCTGCAATGTGAGCAATATCTGCCACATGGTATGCTCCCACATCTGCTGCAATCTCAGCAAACCTATCGAAGTAAAGGGTCCTGGGATAGGCACTTGCACCAGAAACTATTATCTTTGGCTTAACCTCTTTTGCCTGTTTCCAAAGGGCGTCGTAATCAATCTGTTCTGTTTTTGGATCAACCATGTAATGAACCACATTAAACATCTTCCCAGAAAAGTTAACGGGATGACCATGTGAAAGATGTCCTCCATGGGAAAGTGAGAGACCCATTATTGTGTCTCCTATATTTGCAAGGGCAAAATACGCAGTCATATTGGCAGTAGTTCCAGAATGGGGCTGAACATTTGCATGCTCTGCGCCAAAAAGTTTCTTTGCCCTTTCTATTGCAAGAGATTCGGCAATATCCACAAACTCACAACCTCCGTAGTATCTTTTACCCGGATAACCCTCTGCATACTTATTTGTTAAGACCGATCCCAAGGCTGCAAGAACTGCCTCAGATGTAAAATTTTCAGATGCAATAAGCTCCAATTTCTCATGCTCCCTCTGGGTCTCTCCGGCAATGGCATCAAATATTTCAGGGTCAACTTTTTTTAAAATCCTTGCATCCATTTCTCCTCCTTTTTAAAAAGTATATGGGGTTTCACTGCCCTGTCAATTAAATGATTTGTCATAGGCTGAGGTTTGTTACCCTATGAAGTGATTATATTTGAGATGTCTTTTTATCCAGCATATCCTTTTTTATCTTAAATATCTTTGTAGTGTCTCTTAACCAAATAATAACAAAAATTTGACAAAAAAATTTTTTTATATAAAATTTACA
>CAZUTC010000112.1:0-3850 GCA_964623485.1 uncultured bacterium
CCTTTACTCTGAGTTTTTTTATGATACCTTAATAGAAAAAGTGAAAGATACTTTAAAAATAAGATTAAAGGAAAAAAAGGGTTCTATTATAAAAATACTAAAAATTGAATAAAACCTCCTTTTTCCTCAGAACCTTTATTTTATTGATACTTTTGCTTTTTTTAATAAATCCTAAGATATACTTAACCTTGTTCTGGGAGAAACCGGTTCTATATGTAGCAGTTGATATATCAAAGAGTATGCAGAGAAAAGATAAAATAATCAAAAAAGATAAAATAATCAAAGAGCTCAAAAAAATAAAAAAATATAGGATCAAATTCACATCCTTTTCCGACACAATATTCGAAGGTTTATCCCAAGAATACAGAGACGGGACCGATTTCAATAAACTTCTGAAAAAACTGAACTCCTCCCAATGTAATGGAGCAATTATTCTATCTGATGGTTTCCACAATCAAGAAGAATTCCAAAATGATTTAATCAACTCCATTAAATTTCCAGTATATACGGTAGGTATAAAGGATGAAAAAACAAAAGATGTGTGGATAGAAGATTTTTCTAAAATATTCCAAGGAGATTCCCTTCTTTTAAAGGTTTATATACAGTCTGAAGGAATAAATGCAAAAAATGTAAAAATAAAAGCATCTGGGAAAAAAGAGAAGATAAAGAAAGCAGACCTCTACGATGGAGAACTCACAGAAATAGAATTTTTATTTTCAAAAGAGGAAACGGGAAAAAGAATAAAAATAGAGCTACCCCTCTTTAAAAATGAAGTCTCAACTGAAAACAACAGCCTTATAATTGATATAGAAAAGAAAAAAAGGAATGTAGCTTACATAAATCCTGCCCCTTATCAAGGAACATCCTTATGGCTAAGGACTCTCTCGCTTCTTAAAAACTATGAAATAGAAAACATAATCTGTTTATCTAAGGAAAAAATTATTGAGGTGGATAAAGAAAAAGTAAGAAAGAAAAGCATTAAAAATGGATATGACCTTTTAATCATTGATAACCCTTGTCTAAAAACTCCCAAATCGCTTTATAAACTCATTGAAAACCATATAAAAAGAAAAAAACCCATTATAATTACCGGAGACATAATAAAACTTAGGTTTCCGGGGGTAAAAATAAAAACTCTGTATGAAAAACCTAAAAAAATAAAGGTATATGGAGTAGGTCATTTTATATTCAAAGATATTTTACCCCTAATAGAAAATAAAGATAGCCTAAGGATATATACCATAGAACCCTGTAATAGAAAAATTCTCACCCTAAACGGTAGGAATGTAGTGGGAACCTTCAAAAACATAGTTTTTATTGGATTACCTGAACTCTGGAATTTTAAATTTTTAAAAGAAGATAACATAAAAACTCTTCTTGATTATGCATTCAATCCAGACCAGGTGTTGAAACCCGTAAAGGCAAGAAAAAAGTATTATAAAGGAGAACCAGTGGAGATAATTTTTAAAGGAAACATCCCAAAGGATGAAGAAATAAAATTTAATATATCCAAAAAAGCAAAAATAGAAAAGATATTAACAGATGATGAATTAATTTTGAAAATAGTTCCCATAGAAACTGGAAACTACAGCTTATCAATATTTATGGATAATACAAAAATAGGAGGGCATGATTTTAGTATAATTCCATTTTCTATTGAAGAAAAGGACCGGGGAGTGAATAAAAAACTTTTAAAAGAAATAGCAGAAAAAACAAAAGGAGTATATACTGAAGACACCCTTGCATCTTTCCAAATAAAAAAGGACTCTTTTGAAATAATACCAAGTAGAGAGCCCTGTTTTTATTTTATCTTGTTGAGTCTATTTTTAATAGAACTTATCTACAGAAGGAGAAAAGGACTTTCCTAAATGGACAAGATACCTCCTGAAATATTTGTATTCTTAATCTCAGCCTCCCCAATTGTAGAACTTCGGGGTGCCATTCCCTCTGCAATCCATATATTCCACTTCCCCTGGTGGAAAGCAGTAGCCATTTCAATACCAGGAAACATGGTCCCAGTACTACCCCTTCTTTTATTCTTAAACTTTATAAAAAAACTCAGCTTAAAAATAAACTTAGTAAAAAAAATATATACCCGATTCGAAAATAACCTAAGAAAAAAAGGAAAAATAGTAGAAAAATACGAATTTTTAGGACTTGTAATATTTGTGGCAATCCCCTTCGCAGGAACCGGAGCATGGACAGGCTCCTTAATAGCATCTATCCTTGGTCTTGAATACAAAAAATCATTTACCGCAATTTTTCTTGGAGTATTAATCGCAGGAATAATTGTAACCACCCTCTCCCTCTTAAAATGGTGGGGAGTTTTAATAGGAACCCTCCTTATTATCACCACTTCTTTCATATTAAATAAAACACTTTAGGATTTTTTTAATTATTCGTTCTTTTAAAAATTCAGGAAAAATAATTGGTTTTGCTGGTGTTCCTCCATCTGAATTTTCTAAGGTAAAGAAATTGGGTGCCTTAACTGTTCAAATCATACTCCTTTCATCTTCAGAACTACAAAAAGCTTTAAAACTGCAAAACCTTTAAAATTAAATCTCATTGGAAGAGCAAAAAGTAGAAGATGGTTTCAAAGAGAGAAAACAAAATTGACTTTCTTATGTTAGAGAAAGTTCTTAAGGAAGTATTTTCAAATAACGGAATTGCTAAGGATCCGTATTTTAAAGGATATTACCTTATGGATGAGCCTTGTCATAAAGGAAAATGAAAGAGCAAAGAAATTAAAAACTTTATCCTGATTTAAAGATTATTCCTTTGATAGCGGTTTATGAATACCCTTTTAAGAATGAAGAAATACCATCAGCAGATTGGGTTTACAATATAGAAATAAAGGTCTTAAGTTATGACAACTCTGAGGGAGTAATATATTTTCCTTGGGCTCCTTTCTCCTACATGGATAAAACCATCAAGGATATAATTTGCGATCCCAAATATATTTGTTTTTTTAAAAAAAAATAAAAAGCGGGGCCGACGAGACTTGAACTCGCGACCTCCAGCGTGACAGGCTGGCGCTCTAACCAGGCTGAGCTACGACCCCGTATTTCTAATTATAAAGTTTTTTATTAAAAAGTCAACTTTTGGAGTAAAACTCAAGAGCCTCCATAACATAACCTATGTATTCATAAACAGGTCCTCCCCCCATTGCAAGAGCAATCCCTGCTGTATCAAGTATCTCCTCCTTAGTAGCTCCTGCCTCAAGGCATATCTTGGTATGAAGAAATATACATGGTTTACAATGTTGAACAATCACAATGGCAAGTTGCATAAGTTCTTTATACTTAAGAGGAATAACACTTTCCTTTTTTGTTTCTCTCCACAGTTCAAGAAATTTTGAAGCAATTTCAGGTTTTTCTCTTCTAAACTTTGTCAACCCTAAGTTTATTCCTTTCTGTTCTTCCTCAGCCTCCTGGGCTTTAAGAAAGGATATCTTTGGTTTCTTTCCCTGATTAATACTCATGGGGTAATCCTTCAAGTTGGGAAAGGGAAAAAACAGGTCCATCTTTACATACATAGTAGGGACCTATATTACATCTTCCACATTTACCTATTCCACACTTCATCCTCCTCTCCAAGGATGTATATACCTGTTCCGGCTTAAAACCAAGCTTCATAAGTACTGGAATGGTAAACTTTATCATTAATGGAGGACCACACATGACTACATATGCATCCAAAGGAGAAGGGGATATCTTTTCTGTAACCTGGGGAACAAATCCCACATATCCGTCCCAATCTGGAAACTCTTTATCAACCGTAAGGTAAACATTTACATCTTTTCTTTTTTTCCATTCTGTGAGTTCCTCCTTGTATAAAAACATTCCAGGGG
>CAZUTC010000112.1:3860-4461 GCA_964623485.1 uncultured bacterium
TACAGTTATATCTTTAAAATTATCCCTTTGCTCAAGCATATAAATAAAAAGAGACCTAAGTGTGGTAAATGCAAAACCACCTCCAATGAGTATAACATTGTGCTTTTCAAACTTCTCCACCGGGTACCAGTTTCCAAGGGGACCTCTCATACCTATTATTTCTCCCTCATCCATCTCATGCAGTGCAGTAGTAACAACTCCTGCCCTGTTAACTGTAAATCTTATGAACTCCTTTTCGGTAGGAGAAGAGGCAATTCCAAATGGAGCTTCTCCTTTCCCAAGAACAGAGAGTTCCACAAACTGTCCTGGCATAAACTCAAAATCCTTTTTGTCTTTTTCGTTCAGAAACTCTACATCAAAACTCTTGAGCATTCTATCTTCTGACTCTATCTTTATCCTCTTTATTTTTACTGGAACTGGAATGTAGGGATTTTTATTTTTATAATAGAACTTTTTTTCTTTAATGATTTCCATATATTCAATTATATCTATCCTTACAGAAAAGTCAATGCTTTAAATTATTTGGGCTAAGAGAGCATTACCAGAGAGAAAATTATTTTAACAGGCTATGGGGAAATTTATTTATATAGTTATTTTATCT
>CAZUTC010000113.1:0-4451 GCA_964623485.1 uncultured bacterium
AATTGACAATTTCATAACCCTGAATATAATCTTTTCTGTGAATAAAGGCTCTTTTGAAAGTCCGGTGTATATAAGAGTGAGTCTTGCAGCAGGGATTACCCTTGGGCTGGTGAATGGAAGATTCTATCGGGATGCAAAACTCTACTGTGTGAATCTTCTTATAACTTATAATAAAGGATGTACTGCAAACTGTTCGTATTGTGGGCTTTCCAAGATACGGCCAGGGAAGTATCAACAGAAATCATTCATAAGGGTTAGCTGGCCTGTTTTCCCCACTTCCCTTGTGGTTCAAAAAATAAAAGAAAAAGAGAGCGAAATAAAAAGGGTGTGTATCTCCATGATAACAAGGAGAGAATCCGTAAAGGATACGATTTATATTGCAGAGAGGATAAGAGAGGTAAGTGATGTTCCAATATCGCTTCTTATCTCTCCCACAGTTGTAATCGAAAAGGATTTTTTAAAATTTCTCAATGCTGGAGCTGATAAGATAGGAATAGCTATAGATGCCGCCACACCTGCTCTATTTGAGAAACACAGAGGCAAAGGGGTAAATGGTCCTCATAGATGGGAGAGATACTGGAAATGTTTTGAAACAGCTTTAAAATATTTTGGCAAAGGGAATGTGGGAAGCCATTTTATTGTAGGGTTGGGAGAAAAGGAAATAGAGATAATAGAAGCTATTCAAAAAATCAAGGATATGGGTGGTGAAACCCATTTATTCTCATTCTTTCCTGAACCCTACTCTTTGCTTGAAAACCATCCAAGACCCCCGTTATCTGTTTATAGAAGGGTTCAACTTGCAAGATATCTAATAGATGAAGGAATATCCAGGATGGATAAAATGAAGTTTGATGAGAAAGGAAGGGTTGTGGATTTTGGTGTAGATGTAACTCCGTATGTAAATTCAGGGAGACCTTTTATGACCTCAGGATGCAAAGGAAGGGATGGAGAGGTAGCATGTAATAGACCTTATGCAAATGAGAAACCATCTGAAGAACCGAGAAACTTTCCTTTTCCTCCAAGCAGAGAGGAGATTGAGCGTATAAAAGGGGAACTGTGGGACTATACGATGTAATAATTGTAGGGGCAGGGCCTGCAGGGTTGGGGGTAGCTTCCCAGATAGAGGGGAAGGTTCTCCTCATAGATAAAAGAAAAACTCCCTATAAGAAAATAGCATGTGCAGAATGGGTCCCCCTTTCTTTCCCAGCAAAGGGAGTTCAATATATAGAAAGAGTTGTAACCGTATATCCAGGAGGAACTGTATATAACCACTGGAAAGGGAAGATAATAGATAGAGAGAAATGGCAGGAGAGTATAGTGATGAGTCTACATTGTGATATTCATTTTGGTGAGAAGGTGGAATGGGTTGAGAGAGGGATTGTAAAAACAGATAAAGGGAGGTATAAAGCAGACTGGGTGATAGGGGCAGATGGAGCGGTTTCTCAGGTTAGAAGAGCAATAGGAATAAAAAAGCCTTCTCTGCTTCCTGCAGTAAATGTTAGGGTTAAAGCAAAAAAATATATAAAAGAAACCCATATTTACTTTATGCATGAGATAGAAAAAGGATATGGATGGTATTTCCCAAAAGGAGAGTATGCAAATATTGGGGTAGGCTGTAATCGAAACCTTAAAAAAACACTTTATTTTTTCATACAGTTTCTCTTTTCCAAAAACTTCATAGACAAAAATATTTCTTCTGTATCTTTCGGATATATACCCCTCTCAGGGCTTTTAAAACTTGTTAAAAATAGAGTAATACTTGTAGGAGATGCAGGAGGATTTACAGACCCACTTACCGGAGCAGGATTGTTTCAGGCATGGGACGCAGCCAGAGAGGTGGCAAGGGTAATAAAAGGAGAGATTTCCCCAAAGGAGTATGAAAATCTTATGCATAAAACCTACGGGAAATTTTTAAAAAGAAGGTATGAAAAAAGAAAGATTCTGGAGGAAAAATGGAGGAATCTAAAGGAGGCAGTGGAAAAGTCCTGGATTTCTTTCTTCCAGGAATGATACATATTGGTAAAGAGAAGGGAAAGTATCCTGCTGTTTCAATAACCGGTAGGGTATGTAAACTTGGATGTCTTCACTGTAAAGGAGAGCTCCTTCAGGAAATGATTCCCTGTAGGACTCCTCAGGAACTTCTAAAAATATTAGAAAAACTTGAAAAACAAGGGATGCAAGGAGTACTTATAACCGGAGGGTGTGACAGAGACGGAAGACTCCCTTGGAATAGATTTCTTCCTGCTGTTAAAGAGTTTAACGGCTCTCTTTTCTTGTCTGCTCATGCCGGACTAAATGTGGATAAGAAAATAGCAATAGAGATGAGGGAGGCAGGAATTTCTCAGGTTCTTGTAGATGTGGTGGGCGATGAGGAAACTCTAAGAGAAATTTATAAAATAAAAAATCCAGAAGTAGTGAAAAAGAGTTTATACAACCTTTTCAATTATGGACCTGAGGTTATCCCCCATGTAATAATAGGAATAAATAAAGGTAGAATAAAAGGGGAATACAAAGCACTGGATATACTTTCTAAATATGGACCTCGGCTTGTGATCTTGGTTGTGGTGATGCCATTAAACCCCTTATTTTCTCCACCTCCTGTAAATGAAGTCATTGATGTATTTAAAAAGGCAAGAAGTATCTTCAAAAAGATAGGGCTTGGATGTGCCAGACCCAGGGGGATATATCGATATATCCTGGAAGAACAATTGATAGAGAAAGGACTGGTGGACAGAATTGCTATTTGGTCGGATAGGGCAATAGAAAAAGCTAAAAAAATGGGATATAAAATAAAATACCATTATACCTGCTGTTCTGTTTTAAAAGATGAGGTTTAGAGAACTGGACACAGGTTTAAAAAATCCAGCATGGAATATGGCATCGGATAAGGTTCTTTTAGAGTTGCAAAAAGAACCCACTCTAAGGTTTCTATCCTTTTCACCCCCATCTGTGCTTGTGGGATATTTCCAGTCGGTAGAGCAGGAGGTGAGAGAGGAATACTGTAAAGAGAAAGGAATAGCAATAAATAGAAGAATCACAGGGGGTGGAGCTATATACTTTGATCCATCCCAGGTAGGCTGGGAAATAATAGCCCCTCTCAATTTATTTTCGGGCTATCCTTCTCAACTCTACTCTCTATTTGGAAAAGGAGTGGCAGAGGGTCTGAGAGTTTTAGGAATCCCTGCAGAGTTTAAACCCAGAAATGATATAGAAGTTAGAGGGAAAAAAATTTCAGGGATGGGAGGCGTAACTTTTAAAGATGGTTTTCTTTTCCAAGGAACATTACTGGTGGAGGATAGAATAGAGGAGATGCTTTACGCATTAAGAGTGCCCATAGAAAAATTAAAGCCTAAGGAGATAGATTCTGTAAGAGAAAGAGTTACATGCATTGAAAGAGAACTGGGAAGGGTTCCTGATAGAGAAGAAATAAAATGGGCAATAAAAGAAGGTTTAAAGAAAACGCTGGGTATACAGACAGAAAAAAAAGAGCTGGTTGAGGAAGAAATTGAGAGTATAGAAAGAATACTTCCTTATTTTTCTTCTCCAGAATGGATATACAAGATAAAACTTTCACCAGGCTCTCAAGGATTGCTTACTGGAGTCTATCGCTCCTCTTATGGGACTATAAAGGTAAATATGATAGTAAATAAGGAACAGAAGATTTTAAGGACTACGATAATTACCGGGGACTTCTTTATTGACCCTCCAAATGTAATCTTTGACCTTGAAAGGATGTTAAAAAATATTCATTTTGATGAAAGGAGGATAATAAAAATAATAGAGGATTTTTTGGCTCCCTATCCTGAAATCCCGGGGGATGAGTTTATTAAGGCGTGCAAGGAGGTATTCAGGAAATGGAGATGGGTAGTTGAGGGTTTCACCCCAGATGAGGCAAACCATCTTTTTGCAGTAAACTTTTCCCCGGGAGAAAGGTTTGCTCCCACAATTTTTTTATTTCCTTACTGTGCTAAGAAAACCGACTGTCCATTTCGGTATAAGAGAGAATGCCCAGCATGTGGTGAATGCACAGTTGGGGATGGTTATAATCTTGCTACCCAAGCTGGACTTAAGTGTATCACAGTCACAAGTTTTGAAGACTTAATAAAAAATTTTTACATGATGAAAAAAAGCAAAATAACAGATTATATAGGAAGTTGTTGTGAACCATTTTATGTAAAGCATCAGGAGGAGTTCAGGAAAAGTGGATTGAAGGGGCTCCTTATAGATATTGAAAACTCCACCTGTTATGACCTTGGAAAAACAAAGGAGGCATACCGGGGAAGATTTAAGAATCAAACCCAACTTAATATCCCTCTTATAAAAAAGGTTCTTGAATATATAAGAAAATAACATGTTACCCAATTCTGCAAAAGGAGGTATAAGCCTTCTTAGGCGTCGCATTTGAAAAAATAAAAGAAACTGAATAGGTATATTTTGCAAGGATAATTGGA
>CAZUTC010000114.1:0-4419 GCA_964623485.1 uncultured bacterium
CATCAGTTCTGCTCAAAAAATAAGCCTTTACCGATAATCTAAGAGTTTCAAGAGCATATTCATAATCTTTGTAGGAAGCCACCGGGATTTTTTTAATTTCCTCTTCTATACGGATTTTATCAAGATTTTTTATTTTTTCAGAAAGTTTTACAGGATTTTCATTATCCCTACAAATCGGTCCAACAACAAGAGCAGGATAAGGCTTTTTCTCTTCAGGATTTTTAAACATCACCAAAGCATAATTTATAATTCCATGAGTTTTAAACCAAAGAGGTTTTTTGTCATAATCTTCCTTTCGTTCAATTTCTTTTATTTTTTTCTTTACCTCATTCAAAATGTCTTTTTCAAATTTTTTATGAAAATGGTAATATAATCTACCCCATGAATTTGCATGGTATTTACCCTCCGGGTCTATAAAACGCAAAGGAAATCCTGACAACTCTGCAAGATAATCTTGCAATTCTTCTAATTTTAAACTCATCATCTTTTTAAAATTTCTTTTTTCATACTTATAAGGGAACTAACTATTAATATAACCGCTAAAAAATACATTCCATAAATTAAGCCTATATTAATCAATTTAACTCCCATGGTAAAAGCATTGTCTATAATTAAGGATAGATTGTATCCTAAAATTATTCCTGTCCCCGCTGTCAGGGCAATATAAAGATACTTCACGCAATATTTTAACCGAGTATTGTAAGATATATGGGATTCTAAAAAAAGAAAAATTCCCCATCCAACAAATATCAGATACCAAAGGTCCTTGGGAAATGAAAACTTATAAAATCGGATATGCAAAAAACTTAATATAATTACTCCCACAATTAAACCTATTGCCTTCATTTTTAAGTATAATGAATTATATAAGTTTTGTCAAGATTTTGCAGAATTCTGTAACATTTTGCCCCCAATTTTATTCTTTATCCCTCCGTTTGTTAAGACCTTTGTCCTGAAATTTACCCATAATTCCCTGTCATTGCGAGCCCGCTGAAGAGGGATATGGCAACTCATGAGATTGTTGAGACAACCCAATCTGTAGACCGGACCCCTTGGGAGGGTCCTCAACCCTATCTCATTACCAAAACCACCGGTAACCCTGGATGTCCAGATTTGTAAGTCCCAATGCCTTTGCATGCTTTACCACCCTGTTATACTCATCTTTGGTTATCCTCCTGGATATCTCAGGATAGTCAAAAGCCTTATAACATGGGTTATACTGAGCCATGATATTGATATAGGTGTCTTTTGGTAAATTCTTTGCAATCCATTCCATGATCTTTTCTGACCCGGCAATGTTATTTGGCATAACGAGATGTCTGATCATTAACCCTCGGTAAATAATGCCGTCCTCTGCGGGCTTTGCAACCCCTACCTGTCTATTCATCTCAAGTATAGCTTTTTTTGTAAGTTCAGGATAGTTCCTTGCCCCGGAGGAGTATTTGGCTGCCATCTCACCGTCCCAGTATTTGAAGTCAGGCAGGTAAATATCTACAACTCCATCCAAAATCTTGAGAATTTCTACCCGCTCCCAGCCCGATGTGTTGTAAACAATGGGCAGTCGCAGTCCTTTTGCAACTGCAATGTTCAGGGCTTTAAGGATGTGCGGGGAATAATGAGTGGGGGTTACAAGATTTATATTGTGACAGCCGAGCCTCTGTAACTGAAGCATCATTCCGGCTAACTCCTCCACACTCCTCTTCACACCCCTTCCAAGATGACTTATCTCCCAGTTTTGACAGAAAACACACCTGAGATTGCAGTGGGTGAGAAAGATTGTTCCAGACCCTCCCTTCCCAACCAGGGGTCTTTCCTCACCGAAATGGGGATGGGCGGATGATATCACAAGCTGAGCCCCTGGAGCACGGCAGAACCCTCTTTCCCCTTTAAGACGATTCACCCCACACTCTCTGGGACAGAGCCTGCACTCCTTCATCACTTTCCACAGGACTTCAGCCCTCTCTCTTAACTCCCCGGAACGGTAAAGAGCTAAATATGAAGGTTCAAAATTGTCTCTTTTTTTCAAAGACTTCTTCACCTTAGTCTTTTTTCTTGCCTCTTCTTTATCACACCAGAGCAGGAATCCAGATAGACTCAGCTGTAAAGATAAATTTCCCAAGGTTTTTAAAAACTCCCGGCGAGAGAGCTTCTTACTGAAAAGTGATTTCATTTTACCCTCCTTTTTATATAGATAAAACTGCATAACTTAATTAAAAAAACTACAAAACAACTTCCAAGTAGCCCCAGAATCGGAAGGAGAAGAGCCCCTCCTATCATCCCCCCAAGCCAGCCTCCAACAAGGTCAGAACTGTAAAGAATCCCTGCGGTTTTTGTTAGACTCTTCTTTTGAGAGATATAAATCCTGTTTGCCAGGGGAAACTGTGCTCCTATTAAAACCCCACCTATAAAGGAGAGGATTAGAAATAATATCATCATAAGCGGTGATACTTTGGGAACATCCAGATAAGGATGTAGAGTATAAAATAAAAGAGGTAGAAGAATAGAAAATCCCATTATTGCAAGTTCAATATCTATAAAAACTTTAAAACATCTTTTTATCTTTAAAAGAAGCGATGTTATGCTCATTGCACCTGTTGCAACACCCACCATAAAGGATGTTACAAGAATACCCATCCAGGAAAAGACATATCCATAGATGGACTGGAATGTAAATATAATTGCTAAATCAAATATCATCCCGGCAAGACCGGTTGTTCCAATGCATAATGGAATACCTGAGCCGAACAGCTTTGCCTTCGGGATAAAGACCAGGCTCAACCAGATAAGGGTTAAAAGAATAAAAAACCAGAGGTTTATCTTCTCAATCCATCTAAAGAGACCGCAGAGATATGGGGCAAAGAGTGAGTTCCAGTGAGAGATGCTGTAAAATACTCCAAGGGGTCTGAAGTCATGGTTGATTTTTTTAGAACCCGTCTTAATAAAGTTTAAGAACCAACCCTGCCAGCCAGGATGTAATGCCTTTTTAATGTGTCTTGCAATAAGGACATTTACCTTTATATTTCTCTCTTTTAATCCCTCAACAATCTGCCCCTCATCAAGCCTTAAGACATTCTTAGAACAGGAAGAAAGAAAAAGATTTAAACCTTCTCCAGGAAATACCCGGATATGGGGAAAGACCTCTCTTAATGTATTACAAATACAGCTGTTAAGATTTCTTAATTCATCATTCAGATAGGATAATGACCCTGGTAAGCCAATGGTTAGAATACCATCCTTATTGAGTTTCCTTTTGACCAGGGTAAAGAACTCTTTTGTAAACAGTCTGTTTGCCTGCAGGTCAGATGGATTCAAGATTCCCACCATAATTACATCGTATCTCTCCTGAGTTATCTTGAGCATCAATCGCCCATCCATATATCTTATTTTCACCCTTGGGTCTTTCAACTCCTTTTCAGTAAGTGGAGTTGAATATTTTCTTATCAATCTAAGAAAATACGGGTCCAGTTCAGCATATTCAATCAACTTCACACACTTGTGTTTTAAAATTTCATCTATCAATCCTCCAGCCCCTGCACCAATGATAAGAAGCTTCTCTGGATGGGGGTGGGCAAGAAGTGGTAGATGGGCGAACTTTTCCACAAATCCAATATCAGGAATTGGAATTATAAGTTCAGGGATTCCATTGTAAAAGAAGATATACTGTTCACCACTTTTTATAACAGAGATGTTGCCATAGATTGAGTTCTTGTAGCAAACCACATTATGATTCTTCCACTGGGTCCTGATTGAATGGTGATGAATCTTATCCACTTTTCCAGAGATAAATAAATAAGCAGAAAAGATAAGAAGAAAAAGAGAGAAAGCCATTGTAAACCTATATTTCCTTCCCGTGGTTCTATAATTAAAAAGCAGTATAAGCAAAACCAAGAAATTAACAAGTGCAAGCCCTATCGCAATTTGAAAGGCATGGAGATATACAATCAAAAAATATGTCCAAAGAATCCCTCCAAGGATCGTTCCAAAGGTCTCGTATACATAAACTCTACCCACTGAGGATGCTGAACTTTCAATATATGTTGAATAGATATTACAACTTAAGCTAAACAGTGCTCCATGGAATACACTCACAGGTAGCATGATGAGAAAGGATGAGTAAAACATGGGGAAGAGTCCTATACTTTCACCTATGGAGACCCCAAGGATATTTTTAAGTATCCGGACAAAATAGATGGCAACTGGAAATGAAAGGGAGAAAATAATGGTAACTCCAGCAAATGCAGGGATTTTCTCTTTGATTTTTTCAGCCTTTCTCCCAAGGATAAAACATCCAAATGCTTCAAGAATGAGCCAGTTAGCAAGAATAATCCCTATGGAGAGTTCATTACCGGAAAAAACGATAAAGAGTTCTCTTAACAGCAGAAGCTCTGCTACAATTCCACTCACTCCCATGGTCAAGAC
>CAZUTC010000115.1:0-4144 GCA_964623485.1 uncultured bacterium
CCTTGATATTCCTTCGTAAAATCGCCATTGATACCTTGGTAAACATTCTTACAAATATGATTCCATATTTTTCTCCCTAATTTAAAATAATTTTCTCCCTGGTAATGCTCTCTTAGCCCAAATAATACAATTTATTGACAAAAAAATTATTTTTGTATACTTTTAGAGGTGGAGTTTATAATAAACACAAAAAAAAGAACTGAATTTGTTGATATAACAGATATTGTTAAGAAAAAAGTAAAGGAAGTTCAAATAGAGGATGGTATATGTTTTATTTATGTTCCTCATACTACAGCGGGGATCACCATAAATGAAAATTACGACCCATCGGTAAAAGAGGATATAGAAAGTACCTTATCCAGGTTGGTCCCTAAGGATGGAGGATATACCCATCTGGAGGGAAACGCAGATGCCCACATAAAGGCATCCATTATAGGAACATCGGTCTCTCTAATTATTGAGAATGGAGACCTCCTCCTTGGAAGATGGCAAGGGATATTCTTCTGTGAATTTGATGGTCCAAGGAGGAGGAAAATATTTATAAAAATAATAAAAACATAGGAGGAGATATGCATAAGAAACTTTTTATCCCTGGACCCACTGAGGTCTTGGATGATGTATTGAAGGCTCAAACAAAGCCAATGATAGGTCATAGAATGCCTGAGTTTTCGGAGCTTAATCGTTCGGTAATTACAAAGTTACAGAAAATATTGGGTACCAAGAATCAGATATTTGTTCATACATGCTCAGGCACTGGACTGATGGAGGCAGCGGTAAGAAATGGGGTAAAGAAAAAGGCTTTAAACACCCTGTGCGGCGCTTTCTCGGAGAGGTGGTATAAAATAGTAAAGGTGAATGGGAAGGAAGCGGATACTATAGAGGTGGAATGGGGCAAAGCAATAAAGCCAGAGATGGTGGAAGAGAAGCTAAAAACCGGTGAGTACGATGCAGTCTTCGTCACCCATAACGAAACCTCCACCGGGGTTATAAATCCAATAAAGGAGATAGGAGAGGTTGTTAAAAATTATCCTGATGTGTTATACATGATAGATGCGGTAAGTTCAATGCTGGGTGCAGAAATAGATGTAGATGCATGGGGGATAGATGTGCTGGTGTCCAGTTCCCAGAAATGCGTGGGCCTTCCTCCTGGGCTTGCCTTTGTTGTTGTTTCAGAAAAAGCATTTGAAAGAGCAAAGGAAGTTGAAAATAGAGGATACTATTTTGATTTTCTCTTGATGAAGAAGTATTTTGATGAAAGGGGACAAACTCCCACAACTCCCGCCATATCTCTATTTTATGCTTTAGATTATCAACTTGATAGAATTTTACAGGAAGGAGTAGAAAACAGGTACAGAAGGCATAAGGAAATGGCAAATTTTGTTCAGGAATGGGGAAGAAAACAGTTTGAACTGTTTGCAGAACCAGGATACGAGTCTCCCACCGTGACAACCATAACCAACACAAAGGGAATAAGTGTTGCAGAGTTAAATAAAAAACTTGGAGAAAGAGGATTTGCAATATCAAATGGATACGGAAAATTGAAGGAGAAAACATTCCGAATAGCTCACATGGGTGATTTAACCATGGAGGATATAAAAGAACTCATAGAAAATATTGAGGAAATACTTGGATTAAAAAAGGAGGAAACATGAAGGTTTTAATAACAGACCCCATAGCAGAGGAGGGGAAGGAAGTATTAAAAAATAAAGGGTTAGAGGTTATAGAAAAAATAGGTCTCTCTCCTGAAGAGCTAAAACAGGAGATTCTGGGAAAGGATGCAATAATCGTAAGAAGTGCAACAAAGGTAACAAAACAGGTTATTGAGACAGCAGATATCTTAAAAGTTATAGGAAGAGCAGGAATTGGACTTGACAATATAGATTTAGAGGCAGCAAAGGAGAAGGGGATAAAGGTACTGAATACTCCAGGAGCTACCTCCATATCTGTTGCAGAACTTGCATTGGGAATGATGTTTGCATGTGCAAGGCATATTGCAAGGGGAACCCTTGGGTTAAAGGAAGGGAGATGGGAGAAAAAACAACTCAAAGGAATAGAACTTTATAAAAAAACCTTGGGAATAATAGGAATGGGAAGAATAGGGACCGAAGTAGCAAAAAGAGCAAAATACCTTGGGATGCGCGTAATTTTTTATGATCCCTATGTGCAGGTTTCAGAATACGGTGAGAAGGTTGGACTTGATACTCTTTATGAAAATGCAGATATTATAAGTCTTCATCTTCCTTTAACTCCTGAGACAAAGCATATGATTTCAAAAGAAGCATTTGCGAAAATGAAAAATGGTGCAATCCTCATAAACTGTGCCAGAGGAGGAATCGTGGACGAAGATGCACTATACGACGCTCTTACTACTGGAAAACTTTTTGCAGCAGGCATAGATGTTTTTGAGCAGGAGCCGGCGGTGGGGAATAAACTATTTACCCTTGATAATGTAGTAGTTACTCCTCATATAGGGGCCCAGGCAAGAGAAGGACAGAAAAGAGCAGGAGTGGAAATCGCAGAGAAGGTATCAAAGGAACTGCTTGGAGCATAAGATGGCGGAGATAAAACCGTTTTTTGGAATAAAGTATAATCCAGAAAAGATAAAAGACTTATCCTTAGTAATAACCCAGCCCTATGATAAAATAACCCCCCAGATGCAGGAGGAGTATTATAAAAGACATCCCTATAACTTTGTAAGACTTATCCTTGGGAAAAGCCAGGATAGATATCAGGAGTCGTATGAGAACTACCATAAATGGCAAAGAGAAAGGATACTCATAAAGGATGAAAGACCAGGGATATTTCCATATACTCAGGAGTTTGAAATAGAAGGGGAAAGGAGAATAAGGAAGGGCTTTATTGCAGCTCTTAGGCTTTACGATTTCGAAGAAGGGATTGTGCTACCCCATGAGAGAACCCATTCAAAACCCAAGGAGGACAGGTATCGGCTTTTCATACGCACAAAAAAGAATTATGAACAGGTGTTCATGCTTTATTCTGATCCTGAGAATAAAATAAATTCAATACTTGAAGAAGTGTTTAGGAAAAAACCAGAAATAGAGGCAAGGGGTGAATATGGAGTTATCCATAGAATGTGGAGTATATATGATCCTGAAATTATAAGGAGTATAGCAAGGTTGATGGAGGATAAAATACTTTTGATTGCGGATGGACACCACCGATATGAAACTTCCCTCAGGGTACGAAATGAGTTAAAACAGTATGTGCCTTTCTATTCTGGGAAGGAGTGTTTTAATTATCGGATGGTTACATTCGTAAATATGTATGATGAAGGGCTTGTTATTCTTCCCACCCATAGACTGTTTAAAAGGATTCCGGTGGATTTTGATGAATTTATAAAGAAATCGGCTGACTATTTTGATATAGAAAAGATTTCCAAAGCTAATATAGAAGAGGAAGTGAAGAAATACAGAGATAAACATGCATATGGAATATACAGAAAAGATGATGGATATATCTTTATTTTAAAAGATGCCTCGGTAATGAAAAAGCTTTTACCTGATAGAAGTGATGAGTATAGAAATCTTGATGTTAGCATTCTACACGCAGTTGTAGTTGAAAATCTCCTGGGTATTTCCAAGAATGAACTGGAAGATGTAATAGATTATGAAAGGTATACTCAGAATGTAATAGAAAAGGTGGATAAAGGAGATTATGTGGTGGGAATAATAATGAATCCTACACGACCTGAGGAGGTTCAGCAAGTGGCTTTAAAAAGAGAAAGAATGCCTCAGAAGTCCACGGATTTCTATCCTAAGCTTGTTTCAGGACTTGTGATTTTTGATATATCTCCAGATGAGGTAATCCCGGAGGTGTAATAAGTTAAAATAAAAGTTTAGAAATTCAATTTGACAAGGATGGAGTTAGTGGTAATATTAAAGGTATGAGAAGGTTTTTATGTTTGGTTTTCTTTTTTGGGTTGTTATATTCTTTGGATTATATTTTTACAGAGCCTGAGAGGGTGGATGATGATGTGACGGGTGCTCAACAGAACTATCCCAGGATAGCTGTGGATGGGGATGGTAGGGTGTATTGTGTGTGGGAGGATTGGAGGAGTGGGGAGCCTGAGGTGTATTTTGCTATGAGGGATACGGATGGGGTGTGGGGGGTAAATGAGAGGGTG
>CAZUTC010000116.1:0-4127 GCA_964623485.1 uncultured bacterium
AATATTTCCTACTGCTTTACTTTATTAAAAAAATTTAAGCCATTTAAAAAGATTATTTTTAAGGAAAGGTATTTTCTTGACAGTTTGTTTTCTACAGATATAATTATTTTCAATGTTTGATTTTATTCCCTCTAATGACACTAAATATGCATATGCAGTAGGTGTTGTAAGAAGTCTTGAAACTAAATTGTTGAAAAAGAACCACTGGGAAAGACTGGTGGATTCAAAAAATGAAGAAGAGATATTCATGGTGCTTTCTGATACCCCCTATGCATCTTTGAAAAGAGATACAGTAGAAGAAATCCTTAAGGAGGCTGAAAAGAAGAATGAATTTTTTTTAAAAAAAATGATAATAGATGAGCCCATTATAAATTTTTTTCGGATGGAAAAAGATTACTATAATCTCAAAGCTCTTTTAAGGGAAGAAATTTTTAAAACCAAAGTCACTTTAAAAGATGGAGGAAGATATACCGCAGAGGAAATTAAAAAAGCACTCAAAGGAGAAAAGGTAAAAATAGATGAGGATTTTATAAAGGCAATTGCAGAAGGACTCGCCATTGGTTTTGACAAAAAAGATCCCTTATATATGGATATAACAGTGGATAAATATCTATTTTCTGAGAGAAATAATATCGCAAAAGGTTTTTCGTTCCTTTTTAACTTTTTGAAGCTATCCATTGATATGGAAAATATAAGAAATTTTTTACGCTTTAAAAAAAATGGGCTTAAAGAAATGCTTCCCGAGATTATACTGGATGGTGGAAAACTAAGGAAGAAATTCTTTATGGAGTTTATAGAGGAACCCGACGAAAGTTTTGTAAGTGAATTGGCAAAACTGGATTATACATTTATCCAAGAGGGATACAAACATCTTAAAGAAAAAAACTCCTTTAGCAGACTGGAAAGAGGGATAAAAGAGTTCTTAAATAACTGGATTTCCCAAACAAAATATCTGGTATTTGGATATGAACCTGTGGTTACCTATTATATAAAGAAAGAGGATGAAATTACAAGAATAAGAAGGGTATTAACGGGGATTAAGGCAAATTTTTCAAAAGAAGAGATAAGAGAAGGTGTCTGGGAAACACAGTGAAATCTGTATAATAGGAGAGCCATCCTTTATAGAGCCTTTTAGGGCAGTGGGAGTTGAGGTATTTCCGGTAAGCGAAAAAAACTTAAAAGAAACAATAGATGAGGTGGTGAAAAAAGATTTTAAAATAGTATTTTATGAGGAGTATATATATCCCTTTATAAAAGAAAAGGAGATAGAGTTAAAAGGTAAGGTCTTTCCTTCTTTTGTCCCTTTACCTTCTCCTAAAACAAAAGAAAGGTTGGCAATAAAAAGGCTTAGAGAAGTTATAAAAAGAGCTGTTGGAATAGAAATTTACTGGGAGGAAAAATGAACAAAAATCAAGGAAGAATAGTAAAAGTATCGGGTCCCTTAGTTGTGGCAGAAAATATGTTTGGTTCAAAGATGTATGATGTAGTAAGAGTAGGGGAACCGAAACTCGTAGGGGAAATAATAGGTCTTGATGAGGATAAGGCATTTATACAGGTGTATGAAGATACAGCAGGAATAGGTCCTGGTGAACCTGTATTCCCCACATATGAACCTCTTTCTGTGGAACTTGGTCCTGGTTTAATAGAATCCATATTTGACGGCATTCAGAGACCCCTTTCCATAATAAAGGAAAAGGTGGGGCATTTCATTACAAGAGGAATAGAGATACCTGCTCTTCCAAGGGATAAGGAGTGGGATTTTAAACCTCTTGTTAAAAAGGGTGATACAGTAGAAGAGGGAGATATAATAGGAGAAGTGGATGAAACAGTTCTCATAAAACACAAAATAATGGTTCCTCCTGGAATAAAAGGTGAAGTTGTTGAGATAAAAGAAGGAAGGTTTAAAGTAACGGATGAAATAGCAAAGATAAAAACAGAAAAAGAAGAAAAGAGTATCTCCCTGATGCAGAGATGGCCGGTAAGGAAGCCAAGACCTTATAAACAGAAACTCCCACCTCTTTCTATCCTTTCCACCGGACAGAGGGTAATAGATACATTCTTCTCCATTGCCAAGGGAGGCACTGCATGTGTCCCCGGTCCCTTTGGCTCGGGAAAGACTGTGATTCAACACCAACTGGCAAAATGGGCAGATGCAGAGGTAATTGTATATATAGGTTGTGGGGAAAGAGGAAATGAGATGACCGATGTTTTAATAGAGTTCCCAGAGTTAAAAGACCCGAAGTCAGGTGAACCTTTAATGAAGAGAACAGTTCTTGTAGCAAACACCTCAAATATGCCAGTGGCAGCAAGAGAAGCTTCTGTTTATACTGGTATAACCATAGCGGAGTATTTCAGGGATATGGGATACTCTGTGGCAGTAATGGCTGATTCCACATCAAGATGGGCAGAGGCGATGAGGGAAATATCAGGAAGGCTGGAGGAGATGCCGGGAGAGGAGGGGTATCCTGCATATCTTTCCACAAGAATTGCAGAGTTTTACGAAAGAGCAGGAAGGGTAATATGCCTTGGAAAAGATAACCGAGAAGGAGCACTTTCTGTAATTGGAGCTGTATCCCCCCCTGGTGGAGACCTCTCGGACCCTGTGGTTCAAGCTACCTTACGGGTTGTAAAGGTATTCTGGAGTCTTGAAGATAAACTTGCATATAAAAGACATTTCCCTGCCATATCCTGGCTTAATTCATACTCTCTTTATAAGGATGTTCTTGAAGATGACTTAGCCCGGGTTTCTCCTGAATTTCCAAAGGATTCAAGAGAAGCAATGAAGCTCCTTCAGGAGGAAGCAGAACTTGAAGAGATAGTAAGACTTGTAGGAATAGACGCACTTTCACCAAAAGAAAGGCTCATCCTTGAAGGAGCAAGGTCCATAAGAGAAGATTTTCTGCACCAAAACGCATTCCATGAGATAGATACTTATACCTCCTTAAAGAAACAGGCATCCATGCTTTCCTTGGTAATGTTTTTTTACCGAGAAGCATCAAAAGCCCTTGAGAAAGGCGTAGAGCTTGAAAAACTTATAAACCTCCCTGTAAGAGAAAAGATAGCAAGGGCAAAATATATAGAAGAGGACAAACTGGAAGAAATTGAAAAAATAAAAGAAGAGGTAAAAAAAGAGATAGAGGAACTCTTTACCGCGAAGGTATAAAATTTCAGTTATTCGTGTGTTGAATTAAAATAGGTTTTGAAATTCTTATAGGATTTTTTAAATACTTTCTTTATTCTTTTGAGCATAAATTACCACAAATCCTCCTTTTCCGTATCCTTCCTCAACTCTTTCCACCTTTGTTGTCTCATGTGGAGGTTTGAAAATCGTTTGACATGTTTGAATATTTTTAAATCCCAACTTTTTAAGCCAATTTAAGACCTCTCTCACAGAGTAAAAGTGAGCGTATGTGTAAAACTTGCTTTTTTTCTTTTTCTTATACAACTTTCCAAGAAAACTTTCTTTATCAATCATACCTATAATGAGAGCTCCTCCGGGTTTAAGAACTCTTTTTGTTTCTTTAAGCGATTGTATAGGATTTTGTACAAAACATATGGTTACCATTATTAATACAAAATCAAAAGAAGAATTCTTGAAAGGAAGATTCTCTGCCTTTGCTTTAATAACTTCCACTCCACGTTTTTGTGCTATTTCTGCCATTGTTTTTGCGGGTTCTATTCCGAGTTTAATCCCCAAAGGAATAGCAAACCTTGCGGTTCCCACCCCTATTTCCACTCCTTTACCCTTCTTAGGGATGAATCTTTTTAAAGCATGGATTTCTGATTCGTAAACCAATTTATTCTTATCAAACCATGCATCATACTTTTGCGCATACCTTTCAAAAATATTAATACTTTTCATTTCTATACTTTAAAGTTAATCTTAAGCAATTAAAATTAATTCTTCCTAATGTTTTAGTCCGTGGAGAGTCCTGAAGTCTATATCTCATTTTTTATCTTCTTTCTTAGTAGATTTAGTAAACCCTATTGCCAGCGATCCACCTCCGGTGCCAAGCTCAAGCAGTTTATCTCCTTTCTCTGGTTGCACCAATTTTATAAGTTCTTCTCTAATTCTTAATCCTTCCTCTAAGAATCCTCCTGTTCTCCATTTGATAGATTTAAGAATG
>CAZUTC010000117.1:0-4102 GCA_964623485.1 uncultured bacterium
ATCACCGTTATATTCATAAAATAAGATACATGAATTAGAAAATAAGTCAAGGAATTAACAATTGACATAAAAAGTTGTTAGATTATAATAGGTTATGTTTTGTAAAAAGTGTATAATGCCCAAAGAGTCTCCTTTGGTTAAACTGGATTCTTCCGGGGTATGCCAATACTGTAAAAGTTACACTCCTTTTAATTGTAAAGGAGAAAAGGCTTTACAGGAAACTTTAAATTTATGTAGAAATCCAGATGGAGATTATGACTGCATTGTCAATATAAGTGGAGGAAGAGATAGTAGCTATGCTCTTTTAAGCATAGTGAAGGATTATCACATGAGAGTCCTTGCTTTAAACTATAAAAATCCCTTTACAGATGAGCAGGCAGAAAAAAATATGGAAAACGCAGTGAAAATTCTAAGGGTTCCTCTCATAAGGTTTGGGTTGCCTGCAAAACTACATCAAAAATTCGTATCTTATTATTTTAAACATTGGCATCTTAAACCTTCCTTTGAACTTATACCTTTTGTATGTATAGGGTGTAAATTAATATGGAATAAGATAATCGCGATTGCAAAAAGATTTAAAGTAAGATGTATAATAAATGGAGGAAACCCTTACGAATATATATCTTTTAAAAAGAAGTTTTTTAAGGTTCCGGTAAATTTACCTTTAAGTTTAACATATGTGCTAAATATCGGAGGGCTTTTGTTTTCCTTTATGAAGAATCTGATAGTTATAAACCCTCCTCACTTTCCAATACTTATAAAAGCATACCTCTTTGCAAATCAGTATGCTCCGGGCACCAAGCTTTTGGGTAGAGGAATAAAGATGATAGATTATTTTCATTATATCCCTTGGGATGAAGAAAGGATTGTAAAAAGAATAAAAAAAGAGTTAAATTGGGATTATCCAAAGAGATTTTTCTCCACCTGGAGATTTGACTGTAAAATAAGTCATCTTAAAGATTACATGTATCTCAAAACTATTAATATGAATGAAAGGCATGACTTTTACAGTAAATTGATAAGGGAAGGGAAACTAAAAAAGAAGGATGCCATCCAAAGAATAGAGAAGGAAACCTTGATACTTTCTTCTTTTGTAAAACAGTTTCTTTTAAATATGGAGATTTAAAAGTCCGCCCCTTTTAAAAATCTCAAGTTGAATTTTACTGGGTTTTTTGCATAATACAACTTCACCGTTTTCTCTTTTTATTTTTCCCTCTTCAAAATCAAGTTCAACAATCTCTCCATGTTTTAGTGGGTAACTTTTAATATCAGGGCACTCAATTATTGGTAACCCTCTATTTATTGCGTTTCGCTTGTATATTGCTCCAAATGACTCTGCCACAATCGCTCCTATCTCAAGAGCAATGAAACAGTCTACTGCATGTTGTCTTGAGGAACCCGCCCCAAAATTTTCCCCTACCACTACTATATCTCCTTTTTTTGCTTTCTTACTGAAGTCTTCGTATCCTTTTAAATTTCCAAAGGTATATTTTGCCATCTCAGAGGGGTCTGTGATATAAAGGTAGGCATTATGGTATATCTGGTCAGTATCGATATTATCAATTAATTTTTTGTTATGGTTCACAATTAAGTATATTCTTCCCTTTATCTTCACAAAACCTCCTCTGGGGGTACAATTTTTCCATACAATGCAGCGCATGCAGCGGTAACAGGGCTTACCAAGAATGTTTTACCTTTCCCCTGTTTTCCAGGGAAGTTTCTGTTTGATGTGGATAATTGAATTTCACCCTCCCCGGTTAACCCTATATGCCCTTCTGCACATCCTGCACAGGAAGGGTTGGAGATTACGGCTCCTGCTTCATAGAGTATTTCAAGAGCCTTACTTTTTAATAACTCTCCATAAACCCTTTTTGTAGCGGGAACTACAGATAGAACCACCTCCCTTTTTATTTTTTTCCCTTTTAATATTTTTGCAACCTGTTGTATATCTTCTGTTCTTCCATTTGTACAGGAACCCACAAATATAAAATCAACCTTTTCGTTTTTTAAATCCTTCACATTATATACATTATGGGGGTGGGGAGGCACTGCTATCTGCGTTTTTAAATTTTCTATATTAATTTCTATTTCTTTTTCATAAAAAGCATTTTTATCTGCAGAAAAGGGTTTAATCTGATTCTTCCCGGAAAATTTCTTTATCTCTTCCACTACTTCCTCGGTGAAAGGCATGAATCCTATTATTCCACCCATTTCAGTGACCATGCTGGCAAGGGTTATCCTTTCATAAAGTTTGAGGTCTTTAAAAATCTCTCCATAGAACTCGATTGCTCTTCCTAAGGCAAAATCTGTTGTTATATTCTTCAATATGAATAAGGTTAAATCCTTTGCAGTGGTGGGGTAGTGATACTTTCCTTTTATATTTATTTTTACAGTATAAGGGACCTCAAACCATACCTTGCCTGTTTTAAAGGCAAATGTAATATCTACATCTCCCATTCCCTGGCCAAATGCTCCTATTGCCCCTACAATGTTGTAGTGGCTATCGGTTCCCACTGCTGTTTTTCCTGGAAGAATATATCCTTCCTCCATTAAGACATGGGAGCCTATTCCTCTATCAACATCGTATACCCTTATTCCATGTTTTTGTGCAAAACTTCTGCACATTGCTTGGTTTTCAGCGTATTTTATGGTCTTTGCAGGAGCAACCAGATCAAAGGTGAAAAAAGTTTTTTTAGGATCATCCAGAGGTTTATCATTATAATATTGTTTGTAATTCTTTACAACATTTGGTCCCCCAAAATCTCTTGCGGTTCTCACATCTATATCCAGCCATATTACATTTTCCGGTTTTACCGGATCCTTAGAATGCATAGTGAATATCTTCTCTATTACTGTTTTTCCCATTATAATTTTTCTGCCACAGCTTTTGCTACATCCAGGGTGGAGCTTTCACCTCCCATGTCATAGGTTCTTACCCTTCCCTCTTCAATTACCTTTGCAATGGCTTGTTCTAATCTTTCTGCCTTTTTCTTTTCTCCGAGATACTCCAGCATCATCTTTGTGGCAAGAAGCATTGCAATAGGATTTACCTTGTATTGCCCTGCATACTTTGGAGCAGAGCCGTGGGTTGGTTCAAAAATGGCGTAGTTTTCCCCAATATTTCCTGCAGAGGCAAATCCAAGTCCTCCCACAAGTTGAGATGCAAGGTCTGAAATTATATCTCCAAAAAGGTTTTCTGCAACCAGGATATCGTAATTTTCGGGATTTTTTACCAGCCACATTGCCATTGCATCCACATTTGCTTCTCGATACTCTATTTCTGGGTACTCCTGTGCAATTTGTCTTGCAATGGAGAGTATAAGTCCTCCTGTTTCCCTTAAAACATTTGGCTTTTCCACAAGCGTTACAGATTTTCTTTGATTTTTTCTTGCGTATTCAAAGGCAGCTCTTAGTATTCTTTCACAGCCTTTTTTTGTCATTATCCTTGTGGAAACAGCTATTTCATTCGCGGGTACATCTTTAAATTTTTTCATATTTTCACTATGATGCAAAAATGCTTCTCTTACCTCCTCTGGTAATGGGTAGAACTCCACACCCGCGTACATTCCTTCGGTATTCTCTCTAAAGATAACAATGTCAATGTTTTCTTTTATATTCAGGGGATTACCTTTATAGGATTTCGCAGGTCTCATGTTTATATAAAGGTCAAAGAGCTGTCTTAATTTCACAATTGGACTGTAATAAGTATATCCTTTTCCTTTTAACTCTTCTGCCAGTTCTTTTAAAGCGTCCTCCTTTGGTTTGGATGTTATGGCTCCAAACAAACAAGCATCGGTTTTTTTAAGCAACTCAATGGTGCGGGAAGGAAGGGGGTTACCCTCTTTTTTCCAGAACTCCCAGCCAATATCTCCAAAGATATATTCTGCATCCAGTTCTATTTTTTCCAAAACAATCATGGCAGCATCTATAACATCCTTTCCTATTCCATCCCCTGGTAGGACTGCAATTTTATATTTTGCCATAATTTATTATATTTAAAAAAATTAAGAATGTCAATTCAATGCAGAATTCCATAACATTTTGGACTGAAGCTTATTCTTTACCCATCTGTTCAAAAAGTATTGTAAAGGAGGAAGTCTAC
>CAZUTC010000118.1:0-3963 GCA_964623485.1 uncultured bacterium
ATCTCTTTTTATACCTCTTTCTCCTTACAACCCCCCCTTACCCCGCCTTGCATAAAAGGAAACTTTTTACTTGGACTCCCTTAACTCATACCAGATAGGAAAGTCTCCCAGTGTAGGATATTTCCCCTCTTTTCTTTTATAAACCTTACCTCCAAAGGATGCCAATCCTTTTTTCTTTCCCTTATAAGTGCCCTGGACAAAGAAACTAATACCTTCCCATCATAATTCCCTCTTTTAGCCTTTTCATTCATAAGTATATCGTGGACATTGCGTCTCTTAAATGCATCTCTGGTAGCCTTTTCTCCGTATTTTTGGAAAAATTTTTATTATCTCTAACTTCTTCTTTTCTTACTTTCTGTTAGTCAATCTCTCACTATCTTTCACTTTCATATCACTATTTTACTCTAACTTTACATACTTTTTAATACCTCCTTTTTGCTTTATAAAATATATCCCTGGTTTAAGAGAGTTAAAAAGGTTACTTCCTTTCCCCACCATTCTCCCATCACAGCTATATATTTTTATAACTTCTTCTTTTTGACCTTGAGAAATTTCTTCTATCCCTATATAACTTACAATCTTTTTATCATTTTCTGGGTTTTCATCTTCTAAGAGTAAGGTTTTTGCCTCAAGTTTCACCTCTTCCGCAGTTGCATTCCAATCCCTGAAACTGAGTTGTTTTATCTCGTCTATTTTCAAAACAAGGTTCTTAATGGTATCAGTATAAATTGCTTTTCCTTCTTTATCATAAATATTAAAGACTGCATCTATTGTCTCCTTGTATGCTCCTTTATTTTGTATATGTGCAATAGGGGTATAGGTTTTATTTTTTTCTGGTCTTTTTGAATCAATACTTAGACATGCTGCATCATGGTCGAAACGCTGGCTATGGAGTTCAACATCGTCCCAGAAAACCTGCTCTCCGAGCGTACTCGGAGGTCCTGGAGCCACATTTGCCCATAAATTTATAATTACGATGGTATCCTCCTCCGCGAAACCTTCCCCAATCCGGTCTTCTTTATGCCAGGCATAACTTTCTCTCTCATCTAATTCTATGAGTTTTCTTTTTTGATGCTCTTTCGGAAGAGGATGAAGAGGAGTTCCCTGTCCGAGGTAAATGTAACTTAAGGTATCTTTATGATGACTTATCAGGTTTATACAAAAATAGTTTAACCCGTCTTCATCTGGTTCCCATTTAAAATACCACCTTATACTGTCTAACTCTTTAACCACTCTTCTCTTTATTTCCTGAGTCAACACTGCCCATTGCCTTCTCCCTGAGCCATCAGAATCCATTGCAAGAGTTCTTCCTACATGCCCTCTCTCTCCACCTTCATAATAATAGGAATCGGCTTTCTGCCGGTTGGATCGTGCATATTCTTCCCACGGGTTAGGTTTCGGTTGCTCAAAATCTCCATCCTTTATAATATTATAACCGTGAATTCCACTTAAAAACAATAGAATTAAAATCAAAATTAATCTTACTTCCATGTTCCCTCCTTATTTTAAAAGAACTGCTTTCTTCATTATTTTTCTTCCTCTGGATTCCAGTATAATGAAGTATATACCTGAAGAGACTTTTTTGCCCTGATTGTCTTTACCATCCCATATAACTTCGTAAATTCCTGGTTTTTTATTTTCATTAAGAACCTCTCTTACTCTCCTTCCGGAAATGTCATAAACCCCAATCCTTACCTTTGCTTCCCAGGGTATTGAGTATCTTAATGTAATTTGGTCGAAGCAAGGGTTTTTAAATGGATAAAGATTAAACGAAGGTTTCTTAAGCAGGCTTTCCTGAGGACCTCCACCTTCACCTTCTTCATACTTATAATAAAATCCTTTGGTCATAAGTACAAAATCACGCACGATGTTTGGAGGCAGGGAATCTGATAGGGAAAACTTAATAATTATATCTTCTCCTGGATAAAGAGACACATATTCATTGTCTATTTTATTAATCTTACTGCTCACCTCGTTACCCGAAGAATGAAATGCTGAATCTATCACACACTCCTTGATTTCTATCCCTTGAGTTTCTATTTTTACAAGAGATACTCTATCTATTTTTGATAGTTTATTACACAAGACCCTTATCTTGATAGAATCGTAAAAATTAAACCCAGAAATATCTACAATCTGAGTATATCCTTCTACCCTTGAGTATGCGTATCCTGCATGTATCCAACTACCATTTACATATGTTTTAACTTCCACCTTATACTGCAGGTCTTCAAAATCAATTGTATCTTCTGGCTCGTAGCCATTAAGTGTAATCAAAACACCTATATTATCCCATTCTGGATTTAGAAATCCTATCTCTATCCAGTCCCCTTGTTTGCCTTGGAAGTAGAGAGTATCATTCCCTGCTATCTCGGAGAGCCTATCTGTCCCATTATTATCTATGCAATATTCAGGTAATAAAACCGTTGAATATCCATATACCTCTCCTTCTCCAGTTGCTATTACTACATCTTGGGAATGGTCAACCACTAAAACCCCTGCTTTATCCAACCATAAAAGTTCATTAAAGTAAAACTGATTAATTCTTAAATAGTAACTTCCTTCTATTTCAGTAGGAGAGACAGGTAAAAGAAAACAATCCATTTCAGATGGTATGCTATCCAATAGGCTCATTATCACATCCAGGTTGTCTAAGGAAAGATTTGTATCAGGAAGTTCTACATATGAGCCAGGTAGTAATGTGTTAGAGCCTTGAAAAGAGTAAGCATCAGCCTGTTGCCCCTGCAGGGTAAGGAAGGTTGTTGCTGTATCTATCCTATGAGCCCAGCTCTCACATCCTGGACAAGATGTCTTTCCTTTTCCCACAATAATACCTCTTATTTTGGGATAAAAATTGTGCCATGAAGCTGTGAGATATATAGTTCCCTTATTCTGGGGTGTAACTGTAAAACTTACCT
Source organism: uncultured bacterium (assembly GCA_964623485.1). Lineage (GTDB taxonomy): Bacteria > Hydrothermota > Tepidihabitantia > B3-TA06 > CAYQJV01 > CAZUTC01. The sequence continues at coordinate 2,919 of CAZUTC010000118.1, forward strand.
TCCCTTCTTCATCAGTATGACTTACACGATAGACCGAAGGTTCATCCTCTTTATACAAACATACCAGAGGCATATCCTCCTCAAAACCCCCCTTACGGGTGGGTATCCAGTATACATTACCCTCATCATCCTCTACTTTATTGCATAAAAAAATCTGCACATGTATTGTGCTGGTTTTCCCTGGTTCTATTCTTTTAGGATAATAAGAAAGGACAAAGTTTTTGGGGTCTGTAGTCCTTACCTCCATCATCGGACAGCCAAGAAGATGCATCTTGGGATGGTTTGCCTGACAGCCTGCCATTGCAACCCCAAGCAGCCATGTGGGTTTAGCAGTACCCCCTGGAGGAAAAATAGCCTTTATCACATCATCCACCTCTCCAGTAGGCGTAGTGGCACCTATAAAGGCTACGCTTCCATGCCTTGATTTCACAAAACCCTCTGCTATTGCATCATCTTCAATAAATCTTGCAACCAAACAACCCCCTGCCAGGATTATGGGATAGGCAGTATTTTCTAAACGCGATAACTCATTTATCCTTAACTTACCCGTTTCTGCATACCCCTCACATCTACCCCAGTACTCATTCCCGACTCCCATGTGGGGCCAGTGAGAATGGTCCTCTTGTAGCACAAAATTGTATCCCTCATTTATTCGATTCAATACTGCCTCATCACTTGCAAGCTCATCGCCCTCATACAGAGGATAGTCGTCGTCGGGGTCTTCAGTCTTTGTCTCTTTAGGAGCGTACATCTTCCACTTGTGATAGAAATCAGGAAAAAAATTAAACCGTCTTTCTATAGTAGACGCAAAGGAAGGATATAAGCATGCCACGACCTTATCCCCTGGCCCTGCTATCCCAAGAACCTTCTCACAGAAATCTGTGGATGGAGGACATATCTCATACCGGATGACTTTATTGACAAAGTAGGCAATATCCTTTTCATCATCTGCAGGGAACCTTCCCACAAAAACCTCTGGATTTGTCTCTGCAACAGACCAGTCTCCAAGGGCAAATTCCAGGTTAAGCTTCTGCCATGTTATACC
>CAZUTC010000119.1:0-3826 GCA_964623485.1 uncultured bacterium
AAAAACATCTCCTCATTCCCACCTCCATCTATAATAATGTCTATTTTCCATTTTTGAATATCCTTTGCTTTTACATCTTTTTATACATGAGAATTTATCTTACTATTTTTTTCATGGTTATTATTCCCCCTATAACAGCTCCTATATAAAATGTGAAAAACCGCCATATTAAAACAAATATTCCAATAAGGCTCTTAGGACACACAGTTACAAAGAAAAGGGCTCCTCCTGTTTCTGCTATTCCAGAGGCTCCAGGCGTAGGCATGTACAAAAGGACCGCTGAAAGCAGGAGTTGAATGGCTACAACCTGGTACACTGAGAATTCAATTCCTAAGCCATAGAGAATAAAAACCGGAAAAAAAAGATAAAAGAATAAAAACGCAGTTGAAAATATAATAAAAAATAAAAAATATTTATGATTTGTAATTTTAAAGAAGTCTTTTACCGTTTGAATAAAGGTATCCCCCTCCTTTACCGCCCAGGCAAGGAATTTGTAAAATCTGCTTCTTTCTTTTTTGGACTCTATTCTTTTTAGAAGTCTTTTAGGTTTTAAAAGAACCAGAAAAAGAACAAAACCAGCCATAAATATTATTATCCCTATATAAGCTCCCACAATTCTATAAAGAGGAAATTCTATTCCCAGTTTTACTGCAGCAAAGGGGGCTAAAAGGAATATAGGAATATACTGAATAACTCCCCTAACAAGGAGAAGGGCAGTACCTCTGCCTGGAGGAATACCATCCTTGTTAAGAATATAAAGCTGGAGGGGAAGTCCCCCTGTTTGAAAAGGAGTAACCGCTGCCATGAAGTTCCCTACAAACAATACCTCTGCAGCCTGCCACAGAGAAAGTTTTTTCTCTCCACAGTAACTCAGCATAGAAAGCCTCAATCCATCAAAGAACACGATAGCAATCCAGGCTCCTCCCATGATAAGTAACCCCTCTATTTTTACACTTCTCAAAGCATGAAATGTCTCTTTCTTTAAAGTCACAATAAATATTACCACAAATGCAAGAATAGTAATTAATAAAAAAACTTTAATGCCTGTTATTATATGTTTTCTATCTACCTGCACCTTTCTCCTCGGAATAAATCTTTCATATATTTATGAAATTCAAAAAATAGAAAAAGTCAAGAAATTTTTTCTTGACATCTTTGATTTTTTTTGTAACCTTTAGAAATTAATCTTAAAATAAAAGGAGGTAAATATGGCACTTTTTGATGATGTAAAGAATATTATTGTGGAACAGCTTCATGTAGCTCCGGAAAAGGTTACAGAAGATGCCAAGTTTATAGATGACCTGGGAGCAGATTCCCTGGATATAGTAGAACTTATAATGGCATTTGAAGAAAAGTTTGGAATAGAAATCCCTGATGAGGACGCTCAAAAGCTGGAAACCGTTGGAAAGGCTGTTGCATATTTGGAGGCAAAATTACAAACAAAATAGTGCGAAGAGTAGTAATAACAGGTTTAGGTGTTGTAACTCCCATAGGTAATAGTATAAAAAGTTTTTTTGAAAACCTCCTTTCTGGTAAAAGCGGGGTCACCAGGATAACAAAATTTGACCCATCTTCTCTTCCAGTACAGATTGCAGCAGAGGTAAAGGATTTTCATCCTGAGGAGAGAATAAATCCAAAACTTGTAAAAAGACTTGATAAATTTAATCAATACTCCTTATATGCTACCTTAGAGGCTGTTGCAGATTCAGGAATTGATTTTTCCCAAGAGAATCCTACAAGGGTGGGAGCAGTGATTGGTTCGGGAATGGGAGGACTTGAAACATGGGAGAAAGAGCATGAAAAATTTCTAAAGTATGGACATAAAAGAGTCTCTCCTCTTTTAATTCCCATGATGATTCCGGATATGGCTGCAGGTCAGGTCTCCATCCAGTATGGACTAAGAGGACCCAACTTTGCCACAGTTTCTGCCTGTGCATCCAGTGCCAGTGCAATAGGAGAAGCCTTTGAACTCATAAAATCCGGAAAGGCAGATGTAATAATAACCGGAGGAAGTGAGGCACCCATTACTGCCTTTGCCATAGCAGGTTTTGCAAACATGATGGCTTTATCAAAAAGAAACGAAGAGCCTGAAAAGGCATCCAGACCCTTTGATAGAGATAGAGATGGGTTTGTGGTAGGAGAGGGGGCAGGAATTGTAATCCTTGAAGAATTAGAACATGCAAAAAGAAGAAAAGCAAAGATATACGCAGAAATAAAGGGATATGGCACCACCGGGGATGGATACCATATCACCGCACCCCATCCTGAGGGCGCAGGAGCAGCAGAAGCCATGGAGGAAGCAATAAAAGAGGCAGAAATACCAAAAGAAAATATCGAATATATAAATGCTCATGGAACATCTACAAAATTAAATGACGAAATGGAAACCAAAGCCATAAAAGAGGTCTTTGGAGAGTATGCATATCAAATCCCTATAAGTTCCACAAAATCAATGATAGGACACTTACTTGGAGCTGCAGGAGCAGTAGAATTCATCGCCACGGTTCTTTCCGTGTACCACAAGAAAATACACCCCACTATAAACCTTGAAAATCCTGACCCCTCTTGCGACCTTGATTATGTACCTGCTCAAGCAAGGGATAAGAATATAAAAGCTGCTTTATCAAACTCCTTTGGATTTGGGGGACATAATGTTACCCTGCTTATCACAAAGTTTGAAGAATGAAAGTAATTGTATGCATAAAGCAGGTTCCTGATACCACTGATGTAAAAATAGATTTAGAAAAAGGAACTCTGATAAGAGAAGGGGTTCCTGCAATTGTAAACCCATTTGATCTATATGCAATAGAAGAAGGCTTAAGGCTAAAAGAGAAGTATGGTGGAGAAGTAATAGTAATTTCCATGGGACCTCCCCAAGCAGAGGAGGCAATAAAAGAGGCAATAGCAATGGGAGTTGACGATGGAATCCTTTTAACCGATCCCAGATTTGCAGGGGCAGATACCCTCGCCACCTCCTATACCCTTGCCCAGGCTATTAAAAAAATAGAAAATTATGACCTCATAATATGTGGAAAACAGGCATCAGACGGAGATACCGCTCAGGTGGGTCCTGGAATAGCCGAATGGCTTGACATTCCACAAGCGACATTTGTAAGAAAAATAGAGAAAATAGAAAATAATAGAATAAAACTTCAAACTATGTGGGAGGAGGGCTGGGAAACTCTGGAGCTCCCTTTACCCTGTCTTATTACTGTAATAAAAGAGATAAACGAACCCAGACTCCCCAGTCTCAGAGGGAAATTAAGAGCAAAGAAGTTTGAAGTCAAAAAGTGGGACGCTGATTTTTTAGGAGTAAAGAAAGAGGAGGTAGGTCTTACTGGATCTCCCACAAGAGTAATAAAAATATTCACGCCTCCAAAGAAAAAGGAAGGTAAAAAATATAAAGAGGTACCTTCTGAGGAGGCAGCAAAAATAATACTCGAAACATTAAAACATAAAAGACTGATTTGATGTTTAAAATAGATTACTCTAAATGTACGCTATGTGGTGAGTGTATTCCTGTCTGTCCGTACAATGCTTTAAAAATTGAAAAGGAAAGATTGATAGTTACCGAAGCCTGCACCTTATGTGGCGCATGTTTGGATATATGTCCAGAAAACGCCCTATCCATAGAAGAAGAAAAAGAAAAAAGACCCACTTTTTCAGATTTTAGAGGAATATGGATATTTGCAGAACAGAGAGAAAAAAGGATACAGAAGGTGGCATATGAACTCATAGCAAAGGCAAGGGAACTGGCAGAGAAAATAGACGAAGAGGTAACCGCAGTGCTTCTCGGAAATGAAATAGAAAACCCAGAGTCCCTTAT
>CAZUTC010000120.1:0-3100 GCA_964623485.1 uncultured bacterium
GGAAATATCCGGTATGTCTCTTCTATTCTGCTCTTTAAGTTCTTAAATCCAGTCCCTGCAATCTCAAGATTCTCCTGAATCGAAAGCATTGGAAAAACCTCTCCTCCTTGAAAAAAGTATCCTATTCCCATTCTTGCTCTTTGTTCTGGAGGAGTTCCATTGAGTTTTTTATTAAACAGATAAATACTGCCTTTCCAAGGTTTCAGATAACCTGCTATTGTTTTCAGAAGTGTTGATTTTCCTGCTCCATTTGGTCCAATAAGAAGATGGATTCTATTCTCCTTTATGGTAATATTTACATCCTCCAGAACCTTTCTTTTAATATATCCAGTGGTAAGATTGGTTACTTTTAAGACATCTGTCATATTCCGAGATAGGCTTTCCTGACCTTTGGGTCTCCAAGAACATCCTTAGGGTATCCCACAGATACTACTTTACCTTCATCAAGAAAGTAGACCCAGTCAGCAATTTCAAGAACAATATTCATATTATGCTCTATAAATATTATTGTCCTTCCCTGTTCTGCTATCTGTTTTATTAAATTAAGCAGGTTCTTTATCATCCGGGGATTCACTCCTGCGGTGGGTTCATCCATCAACAAAAGTTCATACTCGCCCATAAGCATTCTTGCAATGGATAAAAGTTTCTGCTGTCCAAAAGAGAGGGATTCTGCTGGTGCTTCCTCCTTACCGGATAATCCCACAAACTCTATCCAGTATCTTGCCTTTTCAAAAAGTTCTTTTTCCATCCTATTGACTTTTTTAAATGCAAAAAAATTATTTAGAGGATTTTCCCCCGGATGGATTAATCTTCCTAAAAGCACATTGTCCTGGACCGAGAGTTTTTTAAAAACCCTTACATCTTGAAAAAGTCTTCCTATTCCAGCCCTTGCTCTTTCCCAGGGAGGAAGACCGTCTATTCTTTTGTTTTTAAAATATATCTCTCCTGCATCAGGGATTAAGAACCCGCTTATGAGATTAAAAAGCGTGGTTTTTCCTGCTCCATTTGGTCCCACAATACCTGTAATCTTACCCTTTTTGAAATCTATGTTTACCGAATCCACAGCCTTTAACCCCCCAAAATACTTTGTAAGGTTGTTTAACCTTAAAATTTTATTCAAATCTGTACTCACCTGCAAGCCCCTGGGGTCTGTATCTCATCAAAATCACAAGCAAAAAACCATATATCATTTGTCTTACATTTGGGGCAATGGTATCGGGAAGCCCAAGAAACCGTAGAGCTTCAGGGAGGATTATCATGAACACCGCTCCCACAAGAGGACCCTTTATATTTCCAGAGCCTCCTACAAGAAGAATGGAAAGTATGAATATAGACTCATCAAGGGTAAAACTTGTGGGGTCTATATAGGTTACATATCCTGCATAAAGGGCTCCGGAGATAGCAGCAACTCCTGCTGATATCACAAATGCCCATATCTTTAAAGAGGGAATATTCTTACCAAGGGCAGAGGCAGTCATTTCATCCTCCCTTATCGCCTTCAAAGCTCTTCCAAAAGGAGACCTGCATAGAATCCTTATGAAGAAGAAAACAAGAAGAAATATCACTCCAGTAAATATAAAGAACTCGGGGAGAGAATCAATCTCAAGACTGAATAACCTTGGTCTTGGGATACCCGGTATTCCATAAGGTCCTCTTGTAAGCCCTATCCAGTTATACAGGACAGCAAAAACTATGATTTGAAATCCAAGGGATGCAAGAATAAAATAGTCTCCCTTTAATCTCAAAGATGGGTATGCTATAAAAAGAGCAAAAAATGAGGACATCAAAATCCCTGCAACAAGGGCTGGAAAGAAATTAACTCCTATTCCCATCATTAAAAGTGTGGTTCCGTAGGCTCCTATTCCATAGAATGCAGCATGAGCAAGTGAAAGAAGCCCACCATAACCAACAAGAAGATTCAATGAAAATACAAGAATTGCATATATGTTGATCATTATTAGAATATGCAGTAAATAGTTCACAATACCTCCTCTACTCTTTTTCTTATCCCAAGCAATCCCTGGGGTCTGAATAGAAGGAAGAGAATGAGAATAACAAATGTAACTGCCTGTTCCCATCTTGCAGATATCCTCCATACCACAAGGCTCTGGGTAAGACCTATGAGCAGTCCTCCAAGGGCAGGGGAAAGAAACACTCCAACCCCACCAACAATCACAGAAACAGCAGAGACAAGCAAGACAGGCATTCCCACATGAGGATCCATTCCAATATCCCATGCAACCATACAGGATGAAAGAGAGGCAAAGAATGAGCCGGCTGCAAATATTTCTATTCTTAATTTTCTTACATTTACTCCAAAGGATGGAAGAATAAATGGATTTGATGCAACTGCCCTCACCATCTTCCCGAAAGATGTCCTTTTAAGAAGAAAGATATAAAAAAGGAACATGATTAAAAATCCTCCAAACTCTATTAACTGTATTCTTGTAAGTATTATCCCCCAGAACTCGTATGTTTTTTCAATTCCAGGTGATAGAATCTTTACCTCATTCCCAAAGACCATTGCTATAAGGTTCACAATGAAAATGTAAACCCCTATAGAACTTATAATAAATATTCCAGAGGATGCCTTTCTTTTATAAAGTGGATAGTATACAATCATTTCAATCAAAATCCCAAGGATTACCCCTCCTGCTATTCCGGCGATCACAGAAACAAAAAGAGGGAGGTTCAAAATCTTATAAAATGTGTAAAACACATATGCAGATGTTGTATATACTGCTCCATAGGCAATATGAAATATCCTTGTGGTATTGTATATCAATCCAAATCCAAGAGCAGTGAGGGCGTATATGCTTCCGGTTATAATTCCATTTGCTATGAATTGAAGTATCATTTCTCTTTAAGAAAACTCTTTAAGACTCCTTTCAGTTCAATAATGTTTATTGGCTTTTTTAAAAAATACTTTGCACCAAGATTTAAAGCATCAACTGCAAGGTCAAACTCCTGATATGCACTCATCATTATAACCGGAATTGAAGGATAATTCATCTTTACCCATTCCAGATACACAAGCCCATCCCTGTTCTTCCTGTCTTCCTCAGAAAGTCTTATATCAACAAGGGCAATATCTATATTC
>CAZUTC010000120.1:3110-3510 GCA_964623485.1 uncultured bacterium
GTGTTTTCCTTCGCCTCCCTAAGGGTCCTTGCCTTTATTATCCGATACTCATCCCTAAGGGCATTCTCAAGGGAATCAAGGTATTCCTCAATATCATCAACTATGAGTATAACGGGCTTTTTATCTTCCATGATGGTGATGGGTCGGTTCCTTTTTTAAAGAGGGACAAATTTTTTCAAGCTCTTCATAATCCTTTCTTTCTGGTGGAGGGTTCTTTATCACCTTTTCAATTGCCTCTGAAAGCAAACAGGGAAAAGGAACCTTAAGCCAGAACCTTCCTTTTGCAGGAATTTCTGAAGCGGTATTGGGCATAAAAACGATAAGGCATCTGGTTATTCCGGCAAGTTTCTTTGCGGTCCTGAATCCTTCCGGGTTCTCCTGGTTGAATGCCTCAACTATC
>CAZUTC010000121.1:0-773 GCA_964623485.1 uncultured bacterium
GGTCTTCTTATTGTCCCAAGAATTCTTATTGTTTTCTTCATATTCTCTCCTTTTATTATTAAATTTAATAGCAACACCCCTCCCCTATTTTTAATATTCAATGGATAGTTCAATCCCTAAGGTCTCATGCTTTATTCTCACCTCATAAAACCTTGGGATAGAGTTCACAAGCTCCTGTAAAAGCTCATCATCAACCGTCGTGGTAAATATCCTCACCATATCCCCTCTCTTTACCTCCACACCTCTTAAACCTCTTCTCCTCCCGATTTTCAATCCTCCATCCACAGCAAGCACTTCAAACTCCAGGATGCACTTCTATAACCTCTTCACTCGGAGGATCAGGATCCGGAGGATAAGGCTCATCTCCACCACCCAGAGGGCTTGGTCCCGGAGGGTCTGCAAAAGCTATACCCCCAAGAAAAACAAGCAATGCCAAGAGTTTTTTCATTTTAACCTCCTTTCTAAAATTTTTAGCTTTATCTTTTTCATATACCTATTTATATAGCAAAATCGTGCCAAAAGGCTTAAAATTCTAAGATACATAAATCCGATACTTAAAATAAAAAGGGAAATAAAAATACCCTGTGTTTACAGTTTACAGTTTACAGTTTTAAAATGGAAATTTTTATAAATTAAGAAAATCCGAATGATATATTTTAGAAAGGGATGGTATAAGAGTTTACAATTTTTGTTTCCAGTTTACACTTTTTAAAGAGGGAAGGATAAGCAAATTTTGAAGTAAAGTTTATATTTTTGTTATCTCAGAATAATGA
>CAZUTC010000121.1:783-3169 GCA_964623485.1 uncultured bacterium
GGAACTATTCTGTATTTTTTTAAAAGTTTATGCAGGTATTGTCTTGTAATGTTTAAAATTTTTGCTGCTTTGGAAATATTACCCTTTGTTTCTTTTAGTGCATCTATTATTTTTTCTTTATTTATAATTTTCTCTGGGATAGGTTTGTAGGATAAAATTGCCTCATCTATATAATATTTTGTGATTGTATCTCCTTTACAAAAGATCACTGCCTTTTCTATAACATTTGATAATTCCCTTATGTTTCCTGGCCATGGATATTTTAAAAATATCTCCATCACCTCTGGAGATACTCCTTTTATTTCTTTATTCATCTCCTTTGAGAATTTTTTTATAAAGAAATCAATAAAAAATGGGATGTCTTCTTTTCTTTCCCTTAATGGAGGAAGTTTTATCACAATTATAGAAATCCGGTAGTATAAATCCTCTCTAAATCTCTTTTTCTTTACCTCTTCTTCTAAGTTTCTATTGGTTGCGAATATATACCTTACATCTATTCTCCTTTCTATATTCTCCCCGAGCCTCCTTATTCTTTTTCTCTCTATCACATCCAAAAGTTTTGCCTGAATTTTAGGAGGAATATTTGCAATCTCATCAAAGAATACGGTTCCCTGATGGGCTTCCTCAAGAAGTCCTTTTCTTGTCTCCCTTGCTCCAGTAAATGCTCCTCTCCTGTATCCAAAAAGTTCTGCTTCATACAGTTCATGGGGGATTGCTCCACAGTTTATCTGTTGAAACATATAATCCTTCCTTTTGCTTTTTTCATGCATATACCTTGCCATAACCCCTTTTCCGGTTCCTGTCTCTCCTATAAATAAAACATTGGAATCTGTTTGAGCGAGACTTTCTATCTTTACAAAAATATCCCTTATCACCTTTGACTTACCCACCACGATTTCCTGGGTTCTTGTTTTTATTCTCTCCAGTTCCTTGAATTTTTTCTCTGCTGTATAGGATGTGTAAATAAGGGTTCCAAGCATTCCTGAAATTGATTCCATAAATCTTAGAGTCTCTTCTGAAAAAAGTCCTTTTTTAAGGGAGCTATCAAGATAAAGGGTCCCTGCAATTTTATCCTTTGCAAGAAGAGGAACGCAAAGGATGGATTTTATATCTCTTAACCTTACACTTTTTGCATCCTTAAACCTTGGGTCGTTTCTTGCATCCTGGGTAAATATTCCTTTTTTACCCTCCTTCACATTTTTTAAAACGGTTCTTGAAAATCCTGAAGCATCAATATATGTAACCTCATCTATATCCCTTGATACAGCACAGTATAAATTTTCCTCCTCCTCGCCTATCATAACAAGCCCTCTTTCTGCTGAGGTGAATTCTATCAGGATATCTAAAAGTTTAATAAAAAATTCATCCTTCCCAAAGTAATCTCTCACCACAAGATTTATCTTCTCCAGGATATCCAGATACTTTTTATCCTGAATAGAAATTGAAGAAAGCATCCTTTCTGCCCTTTCTTCGTACTCCTTTATCTTCTCTATCTTTTTTCTTATCTTCATTTTCTCAAAACCCTCTCTTGCCCTTTTTAAATTCTCATAGGCTTCCCTGAAGTTTTTTTCTTTATAAAATATCTTTCCAAGAATAAAGCAAGAGAGAGCATTTCCATAAAAGTAATTGAACTCCTCTGTTTTTTTCTGAACTTTTTTAACAAGTTCTTTATCCTCCTCAAGTAATCCTTTCCTAAGCATCACATCAATCTCTTTCAATGGATGAAACACCTCTTTTTCCATCTTTTTTAATATAATTCTACATTGAAATCTCTCATTTTTTTCAAAATGATAGTTAAAAAGGGTGTCCAGGGCTTCCCATTTTGCATCCTTTTCACTCTTCAATGGTCTTACAATATTTTTTCTGAATCCTTCCTCATCCCTTTTCTCCAAAAAGAGCAAACTTTTTGAGAGAAAATACCATACTGAATCTCTATCCCCCATATTTTCTATGATTTTCTCTGCTTCATTTAATCTGTCTAAAAGAATTAAATACTTAACCATATAAAAATAAGCCTTACGGAGATATTCAGGGGAAATCTTTTTCTTACATAAATGAATCCTTTTTAGGTATTCAAGGGCTTTTTCAAAATATCCTATATTTTCAAATGTGAAGGCTATATTTAAAAGGGAAATTATGAATAGGTCGTATGCCTTTATTTTTACGGATATTTCAGCAGATTTCTCAAAATACTGTATTGCAAGGTAAGGCTCTTTGTATCTTTTTATCCTTCCAAGGGTTCCAAAAACAGAGGCAAGTTTTTTGAGATTTTTTGTCCTTTCCCATATTTCCTTTGTCTTCAAAAGAATTCTTTCAGCATTTTTTCTAAATCCTTTGGTTATAAGAATATCTGCTGCATTCTCCAGTCTTAAACCGTATCTATAAT
>CAZUTC010000122.1:0-2922 GCA_964623485.1 uncultured bacterium
ATCCAAGATATGGAATCTTATTTTTTCTTGCATACTCTATAGCCTTTATTTTGCCTTCAATTCCTCTTTTACCAAACCCTCCTGGAACAAGTATTCCAGAAACTCCCTTAAGCACTTTTTCTGGACTCTCTTTTTCAAGAATTTCTGCCTCCACCCATTTTATATTTACCTTAACTGAGTTGCTAACTGCTCCATGGTAAACTGCCTCTATTACACTTTTATAAGAATCTTTTAAACCAGTATATTTACCAACCATTGCTATCTCTATCTCCTCTTTTATATTTTTTGCCTTTTTCACAAATCTTATCCAATCGGATATATCCGGAGTGTTTTGAGAAAGACCAAGCAGTTCTGCGATGAGTTTATGAAGTTTTTGTTTGTAAAACACAACAGGTACTTCATAAATATTTTCCACATCCCTTGCCTCTATTACAGCTTCTTTTTTTACACTACAAAAAAGTGATATTTTATTCTTAGCAGATACTGGAAGTTCTGATTCAGTTCTACACAGGATTATATCAGGTTGTATCCCTGCAGATCTAAGTTCCTTTACACTATGTTGGGTAGGTTTTGTCTTAAACTCTCCTGATGATTTTATGAAGGGAACAAGGGTTAAATGAATATAGAGGACATTTTCTTTTCCATAATCAAGACTCATTTGTCTTATTGCTTCTAAAAACGGCTGGCTTTCGATATCGCCCACAGTTCCCCCTATTTCTGCAATAAGTATATCCACATCTTCTTTCTTCGCAAGATTTATTATTGCATTTTTAATCTCATCTGTAATATGAGGAACCACCTGAACAGTTCCCCCAAGAAAATCTCCTCTTCTTTCCTTTTCGATTACTGCATTGTATATCTTTCCGGTAGTACAGTTGTTATCCCTGGACAAATTTTGATCTAAAAACCTCTCATAATGCCCAAGGTCTAAGTCTGTCTCAGCTCCATCTTCTGTTACATAAACTTCCCCATGTTGATAAGGATTCATGGTACCAGGGTCAACATTTATATACGGATCGAACTTCTGCAATGTCACCTTATATCCCATTCTTTTCAACAAAAGACCTATGGAGGCTGTAGCTATCCCTTTTCCCAGAGAAGACACCACGCCACCAGTTATAAATATATATTTTTTCTTCATTCAGATATATTTTAACAGTTTTTTGAAATTAGTCAAGATAACTTGGAGGCTTTACTGGATTTTAAAAACTTCTACCAAAGTTTCACTAATCTTGTTTTTTTATAATAATGTTTAAGAATTCTTTTATAATTATATCCCTTTTCTGCCATTCCAAATGCTCCCCATTGACACATTCCTACTCCATGTCCATAACCATGTCCTTTTATTAAAATTTTTTTCCCTTTCTTATGTATATCAATCCAGGTGCTTTTTAATCCGAGTAAATTTCTTAAAGAAGAACCTTTTATTATTTTCTCTCCATTATCGGTATATACTTTGAGTTCCTTTATCCTTCCTGATTTACGATTCTTAACCACTCTCCATTTTTTAATCTTTTTCCCCCCGGTAAAAGAAAGTATTTTCTTTTCGAAATCTTTTTTATCAAACCATACTTCCCATTCAAAATGTGGAGATTTTGAACAAAACGGTTTTCCAAAAAATTTTCTATCTTTTATAGATGTAAAGTATGGTTTTTTAACACCCCATATATCCTCAGAAGAGGCTGTTTTCCCTCCACAGGTAGAATGATATTTTGCCTCTACAATTTCATCTCGAAAGGTAAGAACCTCTCCTCTTGTTTCAAGCACTGCCCTTCTTGCCTCTTCGGTTTCACTCTCATAACCTTTGTATACTTGATCCCTTGTATCAGCATAAACATCAAAGTCAGGTCTTTTCCCCAATCTTGCTAAAGCATAACTTCTTGCAGCTACTGCCTGGGCTTTTGCTGCTTCATATCTGGATGGCGTTATTTTACCAACCTCTGCTGGAAGCACTCCAAAGAGATACTCCTCTATACCTACAATATTTATAATCTTAAAAGTCTTACTGTTACCTTTAATAAGAATTTTCCCTCTGTAAGGAACTCCATTTACTGTAATAATTGAGTTACCTGAAGGAGAAAATAAAATAGGATACTTAGGTGAACTTATTTCATACTTATAATTTATTAAAACCTTAGGACCAGGGTATACTACCACTTTTTCTTCTTTATCCAATCTTTTGTATCCATTTTTAGTAATTATTTCAAAATTCCCTGTTGAACCTACCTCAACTTTACTTATGGCTTCTGCGAGCAGTACCCTTATCTGAGGTTCTTCTTTCATTTTGACCCATACATACCGAGGACCACAAGAGATTAAAAACATAAGTATCAGTAGTTTTTTAAATTTCTTCAATTACCACCTCGCTATTTGTATAAATACATATATCTGCTGCAATTTTTAAAGACTCTTCTATAATGGTTCTCTCATCCAACTCAGTATATTTTTTTAAAACCCTTGCTGCTGCCAATGCATATGGAGCCCCAGAACCTATTGCCACAATATTATCATCAGGCTCTATTATATCACCTGAACCAGATACAATAAACGCACTTTCTTTATTAAGAATAATAAGCAGTGCCTCCAATCTTCTTAAAACCTTATCCTGTCTCCATTCCTTTGCCAGCTCTACCACTGCTCTTTTCAAATTTCCCCGAAACTCCTTTAATTTAGTCTCAAACCTTTCAAAAAGTGTAAGGGAATCTGCGGTAGTTCCTGCAAATCCAACAAGAACCGGGGGATCCTCTATTTTTCTTATCTTTCTTGCAGTTTTTTTAAATACAGTATTTCCAAAAGTAACCTGCCCATCTGCACCTATAACTGCTTTTTTCTTCTCTTTATTAACAATACCAATTACAGTGGTAGAAAAAATTTTCATTTTATCCTCCTTGATATAATAAATTATAACCCTATATATAAAGA
>CAZUTC010000123.1:0-265 GCA_964623485.1 uncultured bacterium
TCTTTATACCCTATCATAGAAAAAACAATTGTATAACTTCCTGGAGCTATGTTTTGGAGTCTGTAAAATCCTCCCTCATCTGTCGAAGTTCCTATTTCTTTTCCAAGGATATAAACATTACAGGCAGGCAGGGGTTCCTGAGTTTCAGCATCCGTCACTCTTCCATGAACCACAGCTGAAAATATAAAAATAAAAAACATCTTTAACCAGTCTTTTCTCTTTCTTTTATGGCTTTTGCAAATCTTTCAAGGATTCCCATAAGGGT
>CAZUTC010000123.1:275-2831 GCA_964623485.1 uncultured bacterium
TTTTCAAAATCAGTTTTATATTGTAATTTTTCTTTTTTTCTATTTCTTCTGCAAGTTTTTTGCCTTTATTTGTAAGGCGAACAAAGACAGTTCTCCTATCCCTCTCCCCTGTTTCCCTTTTTGCAAGTTTCTTTTTAACAAGTCTTTCCACATATTTGGTTGCAGAACTAAAGGATATTCCAAGTTCCTTAGCAAGTTCTGACATCTTAAACCTTTCTTTTCTATGAAGTGTAAAAAGAGTTATTGATTCACTGTAAGAGATATCAACCCCGGATAATCCTCTTGGATCCGGGATTGAAAATCCCCTTATAAGAATGGGTAAAACCTCTTCCAGTTTTTTTATTACATTTTCATATTTCATTTTTTCCTCCTGCTTTATTTTACACAAAATTTAAATTTTTTCAATAAAATGGTTATCTCTCTTTGTTACTTTTACATGTAGTATCATTAAAAGAGAAGGTAAGAGAAACCCTGCTGCAATACTTGAGGTAAACATGGTAAGAGCAAGAAGTAACCCAAATCTTTTTAAAGGAACAAGGGTTGAAAATAAAAGCACAAGGAACCCAGAAGCCACAGATAATGCGTTTATAAAGACTGCATGACCTGTATTGCCCAAGGTATATTCCAGAGCAGTTACTATATCTTTTCCTTTACCCTTTTCCCTTTTGTATCTGGAAAGAATATGAATGGTATAATCTATTCCTATCCCAATGGCTATTGCACTCACAGCCATGGTAACATTATCAAGGGAGATTCCAAACCATCCCATTATCCCGAAATTAACAAGAATTGCAAAAAGAATGGGAAGGGTGGAAACAAGACCCACAATAGGGGAACCAAACTCAATCGTCATCAAAATAAAAACTGCAATAAGGGCAATCACTATACTCTGTATCTGGCTTGCAAGAAGTTTCTCATCAAGTCTCTTGTATATCACAGGGATCCCAGTTTGAGAAATATTAACCGTAAAGAAAATAGGGTCTTCTACCTCTTCTTTAATTTTTTTATAAATCTCCTTAGGAATAACTGCTGTATTTTCTACAACTTCGTAAACCATTCCCTTTACTCTTTTTTCTTCATCCCTGCTTTTAACTACATTTATTAACTCTTTTTTTATTTCTTTCCATACCTTATTGAAGTACCTTCTCTCTTTTTCCTCCTCCACAATCTTATGTAAGGAGGTTGCAAGTATCCCCAGAATTTCAGTATTCTCCTCAATGGAAGAGGCTTCTTTATAAACTAAACTTTTTATATCCTCCTTATTCTTTGCCTTTACAATCTCCTTTGATATTTTTTTAACAATAGCCTTGGGAAGCGGAATTTCAGCCTCCTCTGAGAGGAGATACTTTTCAACCCTATCTTTTATCCTTTTTTCATCTGGAGCGTAATTCTTTAAAAGAATGGGTAAGATTTTTTCTTTTAAAGCAAGGGTATCTGTTCTGGGTACCATTTTAAGAAACCATGAGAGTTTATAAGAGTAAATAAGCGAGTCTCTTTTATTAAAAGAGATGTATACAAGGGTATCGGGGATTTCTTTTATAATTTTATTTACTGCATTTACAACTTTCTTCCCCTCCCCGGTTTTAACAGATGTAAGTTTTGCCTGAATCTGAAGGGTTTTTGCATCCCCATCAACCAGCATCTCAAGACCAGGTTGTCCCTCCAGTAAAAACCATAGGTTTCCCACGCCCTCCCTTGTTTTTGGTACCGAGTACCAACCATTCAATAATTCATTTTCTTCGCAGATTAAATCGGCTATGGATTGGGGATTACTTACCAGGGGAATTTTTTTAATGCTTTCCTCAATATACCTTGCTATTTTTAAAACTCCTGGATTTTTAACATCCTTGCTCTCCATCACAATTTGCAAAGGGAGAGAGCCTCCCAGTTTTTCTTCCATTATCTCTTCTGCTTCTCTTAAAGGATGGGTTCTTGGAAAGTAATCCACCAGATTGACCTCTCTTTTAATTCTGGGTATACCTGCTATTGAAACAAGGAGAACAAATAAAAACCCTGCCCCCACTTTTATTCTTTGTCTTATTACAAAATCTGCAATTTTATCCAAGAACTTTCTTACCTTTTCTTTCTTGGTTCTCTTTTTTCTATTTCTTAAAAGATGAGGCAAAAAGAAGAGCGTAAGAAAAAGGGCGAACAGGATTCCAATCGCGGTAAATATACCAAAATCCTTTATAATCGTAAGATTAGAAGTGATGAGAGATAAAAATCCTATAAGGGTTGTAAGGGCTGCCATCGAAACCGGAACCCCTACATTCTCAATGGTTGTTCTTAATGCTCCTTTTCTATTCTTGGTTTTTTCTCTTTCTTCATTATATCGGTGTATAACATGGATTCCGTAGGCACTTCCAATTGTAAGCAGAAGTACCGGGATTATATCCGATACAACAGTTATTTTTTTCCCCACGAGACCAAATAGCCCTATGATCCATACGGCAGAAAAGGCAACCCCAGAAAGTGAGAG
Source organism: uncultured bacterium (assembly GCA_964623485.1). Classification (GTDB taxonomy): domain Bacteria; phylum Hydrothermota; class Tepidihabitantia; order B3-TA06; family CAYQJV01; genus CAZUTC01. Next base: position 2,755 of record CAZUTC010000123.1, read on the forward strand.
TGCTGCATCTTTTAAGGAACCAAACATAAATCCAAGAACCAAAAGCAGTACTACGATGGCTATGGGAATTAATCTGA
>CAZUTC010000124.1:0-2629 GCA_964623485.1 uncultured bacterium
GTTATGGATATGAATCTCCTTACCCAAGAAATGTTCCAAGGCTTGTTGAAGAGGTTGCAAAGAAGGCAGATCCCTTTGTTGATTTTTCAAAGTATGACAATGATAAAGATGGAGTGGTAGATGGAATGTTTATTGTGCATGCAGGACCCGGAGCAGAAGTTACAGGAAGTAAAAAGGATATATGGTCTCATCAATGGCAACTTTCTGACCCTCTTTCTGGAGCCAGTCCTTATTTAACCGATGATGGTGTGTATGTGGATGTATACACCATAGAACCCGAATTGCTTTTTGATTCAGATATGATAACCATAGGAGTCTTTTGCCATGAATTTGGACATGTGCTTGGACTTCCCGATCTTTATAATATCAAAACTCAGGATCCTGGACTTGGAGATTTTTGTCTAATGGCATCCGGTTCATGGACTGGAACCCCAGCTGGCTCTTCTCCTGCTCATATGTGTGCATGGTGTAAATACTTCTTAGGATGGATAACCCCAGATTCTCTTGAAAGAAATGTTGTGGAAGAAATAAAAGATGCTGTTCTTCCCTGTTCTGAATATACTCCTTTATGCTATCGAATCCTTGAAAACCCAGGAGGGGTGGATTGGTCCTCCCAATCTCCTGGATTTGGAGAGTACTTCCTGGTGGAAAATAGACAAAAAAGAGGATTTGATGAGTATATTCCAGGAGAAGGGCTTTTGATTCTTCATATAGATGAATCCCAAACTGACAATACTGACCCCTTACACCCCCTTGTAGGAATAGTGCAGGCAGATAAAGATAATTACTTTCTCCTTATAGGAGACGACCGAGGAAAAGACAGCGACCTATGGAAAAGTGATACTCAAGGGTTTGGTCCCATAAGTATTCCCTCAAGCTCTTTTTATGATGGAACCCCATCCGGTGTATATGTGAAAAATATATCTCCTCCAGACTCAGTGATGTATGCCTATCTTAAAATAGGAGTAATATTGCTTGGGAAAATATATGCTTTTCCTAATCCATGGGTTTTCCAAAAATCTCCTACCAATAAAATAACCATTCTCTATGTTCCCACTGATGAGGAAGAAGTTAAAGAAAAATTTCCTGAATTTAAAGTCACAATATATAATATCGCAGGAGAAAAAATAAGGGTTTTAGATGAAGAAGGAAGTGAAATACTTCGGTATCGAAGAGCAGCCTTCTGGGATGGAAAGGATGAAAAAGGAAGAAAAGTTCCCACGGGAATCTATTTGTTTATTATAGAAACAATAGAAGAAGGAGTGGTAGCTGAAAGAAATAAAGGAAGGGTTTCAATTATAAGATAAAAAAGGAGGAAAATATGAGAAATGCTGTTGTTACTGGAGGGGGTTCAGGAATAGGACGAGCCATTGCACTTAAAATTGCAGATAAGTTTAATACGATAATATTGGATATAAATGAAGAAGGGATGAAGGAAACAAAAGATTTAAAGCCCAGTATTAACTTTTATTTGGTTGATATCTCAGACTATCAAGAAGTAATGAAAATAAAAGAGAAGATAATAAAAGAACATGGACCTATTCATGTAATTATAAATAATGCAGGAATTACCAAGGATAAACTTTTTCTTAGAATGGAAGAGGAAGATTGGGACAGTGTAATACGCGTAAATTTGAAAGGAACATTTAATGTATGTAAAGCCTTTATAAGAGAAATGATGAAAGAAAAATGGGGAAGAATAATAAATATCAGTTCTGTAATCGGTGAAATAGGAAATGTAGGACAGACAAATTATGCAGCCTCCAAGGCAGGAATAATAGGATTTACAAAGTCTCTTGCCAAGGAAGTGGCTTCCCGGGGTATTACGGTAAATGCTATTGCTCCTGGTTTTATAAAGACCCCCATGACAGAAAAACTACCTCAGGATATAGTAGAGGCTTATATGAAATTAATACCCTTAGGAAGACCTGGAACTCCTGAAGATGTTGCAGAAATTGTGGAATTCCTCATTTCTGATAAAGCTTCTTATATTACAGGACAAGTTATAAGGGTTGATGGTGGAATGGTGATGTAATGCTATTGTATTTTCTACTGTTTTTTTCTGTTTCAGAATGGGAAAGTGCAGTAGAATCGTTTAAACAGGGTTTATACGCTCCTGCTCTTTATACGATTGAAAATTTACTTTTACAGGAGGAGTTTGTAAAAAAAGATAGTGCATATCTCCTTGCAGCGGATGCATCCTTTTTCCTTGAAAAATACGAGAAAGCACTTGCATACTATAAAAAATTTTTGTCTCTTTCTTACAATGACTCCTTAAAAAAAGTATCCTTAGAAAGAGCAGTTCTTTCCTCTATTGCTTTGGATGCAGAAGATAAGGGAGTTGAAGTATTAAATATGTATCCATATATAAGGATATCTAAGAGTGTGGTTTTAAAACTTGGAAAGCAACTTGAAAATAAAGGGAAATATCTTGAAGCAGCAAAGGTGTATTTAATTTCTAAAGAGTATGAAGAGTATGTACACTCAGCATTTCTCTTTTATAAAGCTTACCAAAAAGATGAGGCAATAAAGACCCTTGAGGAAGCGGAAAAAAAGTTTAAATCTCAGAAAGATAAAATAAGATTTTATAAGTTTTCTATATATTTTGAAGATAAAGATACCTTAAATG
>CAZUTC010000125.1:0-2551 GCA_964623485.1 uncultured bacterium
AAGTAAAGCAAGAGAAATAGTCCTCCAAAAAAAACAAAAAAACTAAGAACAATCATTTCTTCTCTTAAAAAATACAAAAACTCTCTTAATGCCTCCTGGAAGGTAAAAAATTTTTGTGTTGTATTCAAGCCTGTATTTCTCTATTATCTTTGATGCTTCTTTTATCTCTTTTTCATAATTTTCTCCTTTAAAAAATATTACCTTTCCTTTTTCCTTTAATTTTTCTATCACCATAGGAAGAACTTTTCTCATTTTCCCCACCTGCCTTAAGGTTATAACATCAAATCTCTTTTCTATTTCTTCTGCCCTGTTAGCCCATACCTTTGCATTGGATAGCCCAAGTTCTTCTACTATTCTTAAAAGGAATGCCGCTTTTTTCTTTTTGGATTCCATTAAATGAACCTCTGCATCCTCTCTTATAATAGCCACCGGAATCCCTGGAAATCCAGCACCGCTTCCCCAGTCTGCGATACTACTCTTTTTCCCTATATATTTTGAAACCACAAGAGAGTCAAACACATGATAACCCCATACTCTCCTTATTTCATTTTTTGAAATAAGACTTATAAGTTTATTCCATTCTTTAAGTAAATCTATATACCTTTCAAGTTTTTTTAGCTCTTTCTTTTTTAGTTTTATTCCAAAAGATGCAAGTTTATGCTGAAGTTCTTTTGCCTCCTTTCTCACTCTTCATCTCTTCTTATAAAAATTTTCCTTTTGAGAAGAGGATGATAATCAGACCATACAGATTCCTTTTCCTTTGTTCTTTCTCCTGCCTCTCTAAACATGGAGACCTTTGCATCCAAATTGTCAAGATGGTGTAGGATCTCTGCTTCTAAAATAAGTGGCACCGTGGGAGAACCAAATTCATACTCTCCATGATGAGACAAAATCATGTGGTACACAAGATAGGCAAGGTCTTCAGGAAATCCTGAGATATTTTTGATTTTTTCTCTCACAAGCTCATATCCAAGCACAATATGACCAAGCAATCTTCCTTTAACCGAGTACTCTATTACTTTTTCATATTCATACTCCTCTATCTTTCCTATATCATGCAGTATTATTCCTGTTATGAGAAGCTCCTCATCTATCTCTGGGTATTTCTCTTTAAACCCTTGGGCAAGGCGAAGAAGGGAAAGGGTATGTTCAAGCAGTCCTCCCAGATATGCATGGTGTGCCTTTACCCCTGAAGGGGCTTTTTTAAACCTTTCCCTTATCTCTTCATCGTCGAATATATCTGTAAGGAGTTTTTTAAGATAAGGATTCTTCACCTTTTCCATATAACTCTTCAACTCCTTAAACATCTCTTCCACATCATGTTTTGTTGAAGAAAGGAAATCTTCAGGAGCGGGTTTTTCAAGATATCTTTCAATTTCAGATAAAACTATTCTTATTCTTCCATCATACTCATCCACAGTGCCTTTAACCCATACAAACATTCCCTTTTTAATATCCTTGCTTTTAGCAAGATTCTCCCATAGATAGGCTAATATGGTCCCTGTTCTATCCTTTAATGTAAAAACCACATACTTCTCCCCTGTTTTTGAGTCCCTTTCCCTTTTTAAATCTACATAAAATATGTCATTTACAACTGTACCCGGTTCAAGGTCTTTTATAAACTGAGATTTCATTCAAACTTATATACAAATCCTAATCGATGAGAGAATCCAAGATATGAAAAGTAGGAGGTGGAGTAATCTATAGAGACCCTTTTAATATCTATTATTCCCATCCCAAATGAAATACCTGAAAAAACCTCACTACCCTCTATAATTTGGTCTTTACCCATGGAATTATATCCGAATCTTACCCGCATAAAATTGTTTGGGAGTATCTCCACCCCGGTTCCAAACCTAAACCCCCAATTTAAATCATAGGACCCGCCTACCCCTACCATAACCGAACCAAGGAAGTAGGAAACTTTAATCTCTCCACCCCCTGGCATCAAGTCTCTCTCCTTTACAAACGGAATAATTTCGTATCCTATATTCCGTATATTAAGTGAGAAGAGCAAATTTTCAAGGGGTTTAACTATAGCCCCTGCATCCAGAGAAAATGCAAAGTTATAGACAGTATCTACAAATCCAGCATGTAATCTTAACCTTCCACCTACATTAATTCCATCTTTTATGCTTTTTTTAAAACTTCCTCCCAACGAGAAAAAATTAGCAGAATATGTTCCCAGTTCTTCATTTTCAGGGGATGTCTTCTTTATTTTCCCAGTTGTCATATAAAAAAGATCAAATCCTCCAATAAAAGAGGTATAATCTTTAACATAGGCAATATCTCCTATGGATATATCTGCCCAGTGATGCAGATATACAAAGGATAAATAAGAAGGAGTATCCAGAACAATAGCTGCAGGATTTGAAGAAAATAAATAAGGAGTTTCTATCATCACATCTCCAGTCCCTCCTATTCTCGGGTCAAAGGATATATTCATGTAATCAAATCCTGCAGCCAAAAGATTAAAACTTAAAAAAATTACAAAGGTTATAATCTTCCTCACAAATAAATTATATTTTAAAATAAACTCTTGTCAAATTTA
>CAZUTC010000126.1:0-2366 GCA_964623485.1 uncultured bacterium
ATCTTACCTTCTGTAAGTTATAGATGGAAATATGAGTATATGGGGAAAGAAAATACATACTCTCCAGTGGATGTAATAAATAAAGGAACCTACTCCAAGGGAATAAGTTTTTCGCTTATTTTCTCCCCTTTTTCGTATATATTTACAAATATGAAAAAAGAAAAGGAGAACAAAAAACTTGAATTTCAATTGAAGGAGAAGATAATAAAGTTATCACGAGAGTTAAAAAGTTACTACCTCTCTCTTAAAGCTGCGAAAGAAAGGATAGAGCTCTCAAAACAGGCAAAAAAAGAGGCAGAGATTGTGCTTAAACTTGCCAAGAGGCAGTTTGTACTTTGTAAAGTAATCATCATAGTACTTCTTGATGCTGAAAAGAATTATCGGGATGCAAAGTATGAACTATTTTCCTCCCTTTATGATGCATTTATCCTTAAAGAAAGTATAAACTATATTACAGGCACGGAGGTAATAAAATGAAAAAGAAGACGATTATAGGGGTTATAATTGCTGGAGTTTTAATCTTGGTGATTATACTCCTTAACCTTGGAGGTAAAGAGCCCTGCAAAAAAGTACGATTGGAAAAGGTAAAGAAGGAAAGTCTATCTTCCTGGATAAGAATAGACGGAGATGTGAAGGCTATAAAGCAGGTCAATATAGGGACTGAAGTTATGGGAAAAATTGAAAGAATAATGGTGAAGGAGGGAGACAGAGTAAAAAAGGGGACCCCCCTGTTCATAATAGAGCAAACATCCTACAGGGCAAGGTTAAAGGAACTTCAAGCAAAATTATCCGGGGACCTGGCAAGATATGAGAAGATAAAAAAAGAACTGGAAAGGGCAAAAATTCTATTAGAAGATAGTTTAATATCCGCATCAGAGTATGAAAATACTCTATCTGAGTATAAAGCCATCACTGCAATTCTTTCTGCAGATAGTGCCTCACTGAAAGAGGCTGAAATACAGCTTTCAAAAACTGTGGTAAAGTCTCCAATTAATGGAGAGGTGGTGGCAGTCTATATGGAGGAGGGGGAAAATGTAATAGTAGGAAAGATAAATATAGAAGGCTCTATTGTAATGGTAGTAGCAGATATGAAAAAAATGGTAGTGTCATGCTATGCAGATGAATCAGAAATCCCAAGAATAAAACCAGGACAGCCAGCAAGGATAAAGGTGGATGCATATCCGGACCTGATATTTAAGGGAAGGGTGAAAAAGATAGTTGCCATGCCCACCACATCCTCTGTTCAAACTCAGGCATCATCCTATCCAGTGGAGATCGAAATAGAGGATAAAAAGGGAGCTAAACTTCTCCCAGGTATGTCTGCAAGCTGTGAGATAATGATAGGGAGAAAGAAAAACGTAATTACAGTACCCCTAACTGCTGTGGGAAGGAAAATTTATAAAGGAAGATTAAGGGATGTGGTTTTTGTCTATAAAAATGGAAAAGCCCGGATAAGACCAGTAAAACTTGGAATAAAGGGAGAACACAAAGTTGAAGTGATTAAGGGATTAAAAGAAGGTGAAAAAATAATTACAGGACCTTACACAATCTTAAAAAACCTTAAACCAGGGGATAGGGTTTGCCCTTAATAAAAACAGAAGATATCATCAAGATTTATAAGATGGGTAAGGTGGATGTCTGGGCTTTAAGAGGTGTAAGCATTGAAGTGGAGGAACAGGAGTTTGTTGCAGTGATGGGACCTTCAGGTTCCGGGAAATCAACCTTAATGCATATTCTTGGATGTCTGGATAAGCCCACCAAAGGAAGGTATTTTTTGGATGGAATTGAAATTTCCACCCTTTCAGAGGATGAACTTGCAGAAATAAGAAAAAATAAGGTGGGATTTGTTTTTCAAACCTTCAACCTTCTACCCAGACTTCGAGCATGGGAAAATGTGGCACTTCCCTTAATTTATAAAGGATTTTCTGAAAAGGAACAAAGAAAAAAGGCATATGAGATGCTTAATGTGGTGGGACTTCTCGATAGAAAAAACCACCGACCCACTGAGCTCTCTGGAGGGGAAGCCCAAAGGGTAGCAATTGCAAGAGCTCTTGTAAATAATCCACGGATAATACTCGCGGATGAGCCCACAGGGAATCTTGATTCAAAAACAGGAAAAGAGATAATGAAAATATTTAAAGAACTAAATAAACAGAAAAGAACCATAATAGTGGTTACCCATGACCCTGAAATTGCAAAGAATGCAGAAAGAATAGTAAAGATAAGGGATGGGGAGATAGTATCCTCATAAGGTTAATTGAGTCAGTCTGCTCTAATTCAGCAATCAATTTTTGGTTTTCTTTATAAAATAAGGTGAATAAAAATAATACAGGAGCCCCCCGATACTACAAATTTTCTAAAAAACT
>CAZUTC010000127.1:0-2283 GCA_964623485.1 uncultured bacterium
TTAAAATGGTTTATCACCTTATAATTACGAGTTCCACTCTTCTATTCAGGTCTCTACCAAGGATGGTTCTGTTGTCTGCTATTGGATAATGTTCTCCATAACCTTTAGCAATAAGCCGTGAAGGAGCTATTCCCCTTTCAACAAAGTATTTCCTCACTGCCTCTGCTCTTTTCCTTGAAAGTTCAAGATTTCTCGATGCATCACCTACACTATCCGTATGCCCCTGGATTTCTACAATGATTTCAGGATGTCTTTTTAGGAATCTAACTGCATCTTCAAGAACTGGGATATATCTTGGTTCTATCATTCCTTCACCAGGCTTAAAATAAAATATTATCCAGTGTTTACTTAAGTTTATATCCAGCCTTGTCTCTTTTCCCTCTTCCACCTTGCATGCTATTCTTCTTGGAAAGTATCCCTCTGCCTCTGCTTCCACTGTATACTTACTTGCCACCAGGTCATAGAACACATACTCTCCGGTTCTTTTGTTTGTTTCAGTAACCTCTCCTGTTTCAAGAAGCATTACCTTTGCATGCAGAGGTCTTTTGTTTTCTCCATAGATTCTTCCCCTTATTATCCCGGTCCCTTCGGCTTTTCTCATAAAAAGGTCTATTTTTTTCCTTTCACCATAGGAGATTTTGAATATCACCGGTTTTGCCCTATACCCTCTTGCCTTTGCAAATATCTTGTATTCTCCGGGGGCAAGGGAGGTGAACCTATAAAATCCCCTTTTGTCTGTAACAGTGTGGAATATCTTTGTTTCAGAGTAAAGATATACGGTTGCCCTAACAGGTCTCTTTTCTGTTTTCACAAATCCCTTTACCTCTCCTCCTCTTCGGACCGTCAATTGGGGAGTATGTAGATTAATCCCAACAACCATTCTTGGAGAACAGGGGGTAATGGAGAATGCATGTTCCAGTTTTGTCCAGGCTGCATACAATTCCCAATACTCAAAGCTTATTTTACATCCAAGGTTAATATCCCTTCCATCAAACTCCAATGCAAAATCAAGAAAGTGTTCATAATTTATTTCAAATCCCCAGAAAAGCCCGAATGCAGATTCGTGAAATGCATTGGGACTCCATATATCTGTGTTGAAGTTTCTTGCAAATGTTTCGTATCCCACATATCTTCCTCTTCCTATTCCTATGTGTAATCTTGTGTATTTACCGAAGGTTTTGGATGCTACCCCAAAAACCGACATATTTTCCGGGGCTCTCCATACAGTTATTCTCCGGGAGGTTGAAGGAACCTGTTCCACCAAGGTATCATCACACCAGGTATTTACCTGCATACTATCTCCGCCTCCTAAGGAAGAGATAAACTTCCTATAAGTAATGTCCTGGATTCCAATGGCAATCATGGGATTGTATTTTTTTTCTCTTATTATCCGCCATGTAAATCCAAGAGCATAATCCTTAAATGTGTATCCGGTAATGGAGAGCTCCACCATATTGCCTATTCCATAACCTATTGAAAAATCAAAATCATACGGGATCTTGCTTACCCTATCAAGGGCAAAAGAGCCTACAAATGTTGCTTGTAATATTCCATCCTTTAAAACATATGCAGTTGGTATATCAATAAGGGATGATGACCCGGTAAATTCTCCATTTACCAGTGTAAACAAAAATAACAACAACGAGCATTTTCTCATCAACTCCTCCTTATTTTGTTTATCCTACACAGAAATATCATTTTGTCAAGATTTTAAATAAATAAATTCAATCGGTTTTTTTACCTTTTTTATCTTAAAAATCACATACGGATAGGTAATGACAGGCATTACTATTCTATCTTTCTTTAAAGGGTATTCCTTCACAAAAACCTTTATGGAGTTTTTATGTTCTTCTACCTTTTCAATCTCTATTTTATAACCTGAAGTGGGTTTTTCTCCGGAAAATACTATAATCACCATATTTTTTGAAAAATCTATTTCTGGAGGAGGTAGTTTTTCTCCTTTGGAGTTAAATACCTTACAGTATTCTTCCCAGAATTTATTAAACTCTTCTTGCTGTGAAAAGATAAATTCTCTTTTTTGCGGGTATTCAAGTACTGCGGTGGGTTCAAGAACCGTATAATTTATCCTTCTTACATAATAACTACACAACAAAAAAGCAAAAATGATAAACATAGGGTTTTTCCCCATTATTCAAAATTATACAATTTAAAATAATAATGTCAAATTAAAAACTTGACATTCTTGAATTTATAAGTAAAATTAAATCCTCCGACTCGGTCGGAGTGGTCTATAAAGACCACATAAAAATTTGGAGAGTTTAA
>CAZUTC010000128.1:0-2263 GCA_964623485.1 uncultured bacterium
GTTATATTTACCCTTGGAAATTCAAGCGATGCGTTTTTGATTTTAAGGGCAAACCTTGCTGGGATTTCCTCTTATGTAATTCCTATTCTCTGGCTTTTATTTAACCTTGTTTATGCAGTCTTTGCAACTCCCTTTGGTATACTCTCAGATAAAATAGGAAGAAAGAAACTTATAACAGCAGGTTTGGGAGTTTATTCCTTGGTGTATGCAGGTTTTGCATTTGCTGAAACGAGATGGCAGATATGGGCTTTATTTTTAACATATGGTCTTTACTATGCAATGGTTGAAGGAGGGCTTAGGGCATTTGTTGCAGATATTGTGGGGTCTGAAAGAAAGGCAACTGCCTATGGAATATACCACACTGCTGTGGGGATTGCTGCACTTCCTGCAAGTCTTGTGTTTGGTGTTCTATGGCAGTCTTTTGGATATCATGTTCCTTTTCTTGCCGGAGCGTTTCTTTCTTTCCTTGCTTTGATAATTTTACAATTTGTATGATTTGAAAGTTTTAGAGAGATGATGCTCTTTTCAGAAAGAAGAGGAGGGAGTGTATAAACTTCATGCATAGGGCTTTTTATCAATATGTTATGGAATTCTATAATTTATTGACTATTTTGATTTTTTGGGTATCCTGTTTAAAACAGGAGGAAAAATGGTAAAACCAAGAGAGTGCATCTTGAGAATAAAACCATATATTCCTGGAAAGCCCATAGAAGAGGTTGCAAGAGAACTCAAGCTGGATAAAATTATTAAACTTGCTTCCAATGAAAATCCTCTTGGTCCATCTCCGCTCGCATTGAAGGCGATAGAGAAAAATGCAAAAAGTGTCAACCTCTATCCTGATGATAGCTGTTTTTACCTTAAAAAAAGGTTATCAGAGATTTTTAAACACCCTTTTGAAGGCATTGTGGTAGGGAATGGCTCAGTGGAAATAATACTTCATATCGCTCTTGCCTTTCTCTCTCCTGAAGATGAAGCAATAATGAGCGATGTATCTTTTATAATGTATGGGATAGCAACCAATATTGTGGGAGCAAAGGCAATAAAAGTTTCGGTGAAAAATTACAAGCATGATCTTAAAGAATTCAAAAATAAAATTACAGAAAATACAAAGGTTATATTTATTGATAACCCTAATAATCCCCTGGGATCAATGATTTCTAAAAAGGAGTTGGATGAATTTATATACGAAGTGCCTTCTCATGTTCTTGTTGTCCTGGATGAAGCCTATTATGAGTATATTGTAACATCTGATTTTCCTCGGTCCTTTGAATACTTAAAAAACAAAAACAATATAATTATTTTACGGACATTTTCTAAGATATACGGTCTTGCAGGAATGAGAATAGGGTATGCATTTACAACCCCAGAAATTGCCGCCACTCTTTCCAAGGTAAGGCTTCCATTTAATGTTGGAAGGCTTTCCCAGATGGCAGCCGTTGCTGCTTTGGATGATGAAGAACACAAAAAGAAAAGTATTGAAATAAACGAAGAGGGAAAAGAGTTTTTGTGCCGAGAGTTTGAAAAGATGGGGCTTTTTTATGTACCCTCCTATACTAATTTTATCCTTGTTGATATAAAAAGAGATGCAAGGGATGTATTTTTAAAAATTCAAAAAAGAGGAGTTATAGTAAGACCTCTTGGTTATCCCACTACTTTAAGAATAACTATAGGCACAAGAGAACAAAATAAAAAACTTATAGAAGCACTAAAGGAAGTTTTAAAGTAGATATAATATTTACACCTCAAATCTTATTATCACTCTTGTTCCTTTACCCTCTTCGGACTCTATTTTAAGTTCTGCATTCTGTTCCTTTAAAAGTTGTTTTGTAATGTATATTCCCAGTCCACTTCCTTTTTTCTTTGTAGTAAAATAGGCTTCCCCTATCTTTTTCATTACTTCCTTAGGTATTCCCTTCCCGGTATCCTGAATCCCTATGCAAACATATTTTTTCATTCTGTTTTCTTTAGTATCTGGAATCTCTTCAATCATACTGGTTATAAAGACTATCTTTTCAGCCTCCATTGCTTCAACTGCATTTTTTATTATATTTTCTATTGCAACCTCTGTAAGTTTTTCATCAAAATAAAAAGAGGGAATACTCCCTGGTTTATAAATAAATTTTACCTCCGGAAATTTAATACTGAATTTTTCCACCACTTTTTTCAAGAGTTTATTAATATCTCCTTTTCTCATTTTTGGTTCCGGAAGTTTTGAAAAAGAAGAAAGGCTGTTTGCAAGGTTTATTATCTTATCCATTTCTTC